>CALZDE010000202.1 GCA_945637225.1 uncultured Selenomonadaceae bacterium | reverse complement strand
TCTGCACTACATTAGGCATTCCCATAACATCACCCTTAGCCTTTACGCGTACCCACTTAATAGCAGTATTAGTATCCGTAGGGTCTAAAGGGACTCTATTACTTATCCAATAGGCAACCGTAGCACCATTATCATTTACTTCAATACCGTTGATAATGCGATTTCCATTATCAGGATTAATGCGTTCCACATAGATATTAGCACTGTAAGAACTGTCAGGATTACTCACCCTGTTTCCTTCCAAAGCCTGCAAGCGCAAAGTAAACGGCATATTACTGTCATAACTTCGCCTAAATATAGCAAAAGAATCACCATCAGTAAGGTATGCCCTGTACAATATTTCCTGTAAATCATAGAAATTATTTCTTTCCCGAATATCAGACAATTTTGACTTAGCCCAAAGATTAAATTCAGCCGCAACAGTTTTATTCCATGCGTCTGCTTCATCATCAGTCATGCCGATAATATCAGCCCTCACCTTTGGAAATAAACGAAGGCCAGCACCAACAGTATATTGCGTGGAAGTGCTGATTATAGCAGAACCAATAGGTGTATTAATCGTAAGGTCACTGGCTCTGTCTCTCAGCTTACTCAAATTAGCATCTATATCCGCCTTGGATGAAAGTTTTCTTGGATGATACTCCGCCAATGCCGGTTTGCTGTTTCCTGCTCCACCTTCAGCATAGCCACTGTTATTCACTTTAGTATTGTTCTTGCCTGTGACTTTCTTTTTCATCTTCTCACCTCTAGCTTATAAACACTATCCTCTTACTTCTGCTGTTCTTTTCCGGTGCCATTCCTTCCAGAACCGCCCCCTGTGCAAGCAAATCATCAATCACCATTCGCACTTCTTTTAGGTTAGCCCTTGTTAAGGTCCTGTTGCTTATTGTATAGCTCTGCCCCTGTAAAATCTTTTCTTCAGCTTCCAAATAAAGCTTTAACCGTCTATTATTTAACTGTTTTCTAGTCGACATTACCAAATCCCCCCTCTCCAAATTCCACCTGTAAAAGCAGTGGATGCTTTATTAGTCTTTGCTTTTATTTTCGGTTTAGTCTGTGGCTGAATCTGTGTTACAGTTTTATCCCTTACCGTAATCTGCAGATTCTCTTTTTGCCTTATCCAAAAAGCTTCATCATCTTTTGGCACTAAAGACTTTATGCAGGCAAGATTATACACCCTCAAATCAAGAGGCTCATTTCTAACTATTTTTCCATCTACTGCTACTGGTACCCATGCTTCACGAACAATACCGCCTTTTCTCACCGTCTTTTTCTGCTCTGAAATAATGCCTTTAAAATACATAACATCATAGCCACGGTCAATATTCTCAGGGAAATGAAAATACTTTTCTCCGGGCAAATCAATAGACAGTCTGTCCATGACCTGCTGTTTGCCATCGTCGACACCCAGCATTAACAGCCTATAACCATAATTGCCTGCTTTTGCCATTTTATGAACTAGAGGAATACCAACACCGCCTTGTCCTTTAATGGCTAATGTTTTTCCTCTCCGTATGCAATATTTGTAAACAGATTGAGTATAATGACCGCCAGAATCTATGAAAGTTCTCGCTATTTTCAGTTTTGTACCATTCTTGAACGAATATTCCTTATCAAGAATAATATCCAGCGAATCAAGCGTCTGTTTGTCGTCAGGTCTGCCAACTACAACACCGCGCTCAATACCCCAGCATTCTTCACCCATCCCCCAACCGCAAATTTCATATTCAAAGCGGTTATCCTGAGTATCTACTGCGGCAGTAAGTACAAGTACACCATCTGGAAGCTCTGCCTCATACTTTTCCCTGCGCTTTAAAAATTCTTCTTCACTATGGAAACCGCCTCGCGCCTTGTAGGATTCCGCAAATCTAGTATTTACTACAACCTGTTCAAGCTGTGGTTTGCCCTGTGCTTCCAGCCATTCCAAAGCAATAGTTTTCCAGTTTATCCATGGACTGGCAAAGCAATTCACGAAAAAACTGCGTGTGCCATTTTCCAGCGCTTTAGGATTTTGCGATATATATTTCTGCTCCGATTGAGTCATTTCTTCCTGAAAAAAATCAAAACCGCAATCAGGACAACGCCATTTTACCGAATTTACAAAAAACGTTTTTCTGTGATATTCATCTTCCTCAAAAGTATAATCAGTATTCATATCCTTCCATTTCAGCAGATGAAATTCACCACAATTAGGGCATTTATGCTGCCATTCTTCACGAGTGCCAGCAAGATACTTTTCTTCTATTCCTCCACGCTTTCCCTCAACAGTAGGAGTACTGAAAAGCCCCATTTTTCTGTTCCAGAAAGTTGTCATTCTTTTTCCTGCCAGTCCAACAGGATTGCCCTCATTGCCAGCAGAATCCGGAAAACGGTCTACCTCATCAGCCAAAAGAATTCTTATAGGCTTAGAAGCAAGACCACTAGGGGAATTTGCCCCGCACATTACCAGTCTGCCACCCGGAAAAGTCTTGCTGAGAATGGTATTATTTGTCTTTTTAGCTTTTTCAGATTCTTCATCGCCAAATAATTTCCGTAAGACCTTAGTGTCTCTAATCATAGGGGCTATACGGCTCTTTGAAAAATCCTCAGCCAACTCTACCGTAGGCTGAATCATCATGATAGCACAAGGGTCAATATGAGCAAAACGACCTATTACATTTTCCATAATGGTTGATTTACCGCTTTGACTGGCACACATCAGCACCACTGTTTGTATTCTATCGTCTGTAAAAGCATTCATGGGTTCATTCTGATACATAGCCCTGTTAGTCTTGAATTTTCCTGCCTCAGCAGCTACATCAGAAGATAATACTCTATATTTTCCAGCCCATTCTGCTATGGAAATTTTCTCTACTGGTTTAATAAATTTCAAAGTTGTGAGCTGATGCAGTTTATCAGGAGTTTTTAACAATTCCTTACGTATCGCCATCTTCGTCACCTCTAAAATCGGCAGATGATAACGAACTTAATTCAAGAAGAGCTTCTTCAATACACTGATTTACCACCTCAGAAACTAATACCTTGTGTTCATCCGGTACTCTGCTCGCTATTTTAGCAGCTATGCCAGATAACTGATTTCTGAATACTACAACCCTTTCAGCGCAGGCACGCTCAACTACTTTGGCATCATAAAGTTCACCACACATTATAGCAAGCTCGATTTCTGCCTTATCTGCTTTCAGCTTTTCCAGTCGGGCATGATGTAACTGAAAATCTATCTCTTCCTCTTTTTCAGAATCTTTATTTCTAGTATAAAGATTTTTTGTACTCTGAAACAGTAATACTGCTCCGTCATCACAATCAGGATCCAAAACAACTATACCTTCCTTGGCTAGTTGACTAATCCTACCTCTGCTAAATCCTGTGGCATTTGCAAGAGCAGTTTGTGTCACTGATATTTCTGTAGCTTTGCCATCTACCTTCACAAAATTCACCTCAAAATTAAACAAGTGTAACAGTGTCTTAAATTTGACATTAGTTGAAGCTTTCTTAAATTACAACCTCATGTTTAGCGTTAGCACTTTAAAAATTTTACAGCTAGTCGAATTCCGGACCCGTCTACGTTGGTCGCAACCGATGCCCCCTTCTGGAAGAACCTACCGCACTAGTACGGTTCCACCATCTCAACGCAGGGGTGTGACACATAAGCAGGATATAGCTCTGCCTATGATTATATAACAACACACCTGCCTGTTATCGCAAACATAGAGACTAGCTGTCACGTATCACACTCACCAGTCCCAGCTCGATGGCTATCATGTACGCCATCCGTCGTATATCTGTTAAAAGATTAATATAAGTCCTTTCTGATATATGAAGCCTGCGACTAGTCTTTATATAACTTTCATTATGCATATATCTGACACGAAGAATTTCTATTTGCTCAATACTAAGTTTCGTTTTTAAAACTTCAACCATCCTCAGCCACTCTTTAGGATTCGGAATAATAGTCTTATCAATAACAGCTTCCTTATCCTTAGAATATTTTTTCAATTCTTTTTGATGGCAAAGTATAAATTCAATCATCTTGTATCTTGGGTCTTTTGGTAATTTCAAATTCAATCCCCCCGTTCCAAAAAAACAAAATCAATCGCTGTTAAACGCAGGACAAAGCCTGCAATCTC
>CALZDE010000201.1 GCA_945637225.1 uncultured Selenomonadaceae bacterium | reverse complement strand
ATAAAAAAAATTAAAAATAAAAAAAGTGCTTGCATTCTGAATTTTTTTGTGCTAGAATACTCCTTCGGAAAAAAGAGATTTAGATTAAAGATAAAGAAAGCGAGCGAATAATTATGTACGAAGAACAGTTCATGGCAGCAGCAGTTGCAGAAGCAGACATCAACCTCACCTCTAACGAAGGCGGCCCATTTGGTGCAGTAGTGGTAAAGAACGGAAAAATCGTTGGCAGAGGCCACAACAGAGTAATCGCTAAGCACGACCCAACCGCTCACGGTGAAATGGAAGCAATCCGTGACGCCTGCAAAAATCTTGGCACCCACGACCTTACCGGCTGTGAACTTTTCACCTCCTGCTATCCATGCCCAATGTGCCTTGGCGGAACTATCTGGTCCAACATCAAGACCATTTACTACGGCAACACTCAGAAGGATGCAGACGCAATCGGTTTCCGTGATGATGTAATCTACGAATTTATTCAGACCGGCTGCAAAAACGACAGCTTCCTGAAATTAGAACAGCAGGGCAGAGAACAGAGCATTACCACCTTCCAGAAATTCGCAGCAAAATCCGATAAGCAGATGTACTGATTATCCTCAAAGCCTCAGCCCTTGAGTAATCCGCTTCAGAAATGGGGCGGATTTTTATTTTACATATTTTTCAGTTTATCAATCAAACTTACATCTGCTGGAAGCCACGCCACACTATCCAATTCATCACGATTCAGCCATTTTGCGGCTTCGTGTTCCTTTAAAATTAATGAATCGCTAATAAGACGTGCCATGAAACAGTGCATTTTTAAATGGAAGTTAGGATAATCATATTCCACTACATCCACCAAATTTTCAACTTCAATATCAGCCTCTAATTCCTCACGTATTTCGCGCTTTAAAGCCTCCTCTAAAGACTCACCAGCTTCTACCTTACCACCAGGAAATTCCCAGCCATCTTTAAATTCACCGTAACCACGCTGAGTTGTAAAGATTTTATTACCATCATAAATAACAGCCGCAACTACCTCTATTGTCTTCAAAAATTCCACCTCAATTAATCATTATCTGTAATATAATCATAAATGTCTTCTCTTACTGGCACATCTAAATCCCATTTAAATTCTACTACCTTATTACCAGTATTTTTCATCATCATTTCTTTTGCGTCATTTATCTGCATTCTTCCTAAATAATAAAAGCTCTTAGCTACTTTATCATCCTTGTTTTTGCGGACAAATAATTCAACAGGAGTATTATTATCCACTGCATTGATAAATCTCTGCACATCCTCAGATTCCTTAGTGCGTTTACCCTTAGAAAATGAAATAAACTGCCTATTATTCAAAAATAAATCTTCATAATTTATACTATCATTTATATTATCTGATTTTTCATAATTTACAAAAACAGGATATGTATTAGTTACACTGTCATATTTATAACCGCCAATATTTAATGGTACTTCATTCTTATTCCATTGTAAAATTCTGCATACATCATCATATTCATATTTCTGATAAAGTGAAAAACCACTATTCATGTATTCATCAGCATAGTTTTTCTGATACCTGTGTTTGCCAAAATTTACAATATCTTTTATTATATTTCTAAAGTTTTCATTTTCTAACATTTCCTTAAATGCTTTAGAAATTCTATAATCTTCGCCATTATTATCTAACTCTATAAAAACACAATCCTTATATGTATCTCTTGCCGCACCAACCTGAAACCATACATTCGTCATTATATTAATTAAGTGCTGGCGTGTATTCTGTTTAAATTCTATTCCCTGTAATTTGAGATTTTGTTCTGTTCTAGCTAAAATTCTATCATCATACTTCATTAATATATCTAACATTTCTAATTCATGTATTCTTTTTCCTTCCATGAATTTCTTAGATATAAATTCAACTATATTAGCTTCCTTTTCACTTAATCTCACAGGATAATTTTCCTTTTCTGTTTTTACAAGGAAATTATAATATGAACCTAAACTGTTATTGTTAACAATACACATTACATCCATTTCACCATATTCCTCAAATTCCATCATTTTAGGAATACGACCTAATTTATGTTTTAACTTGAAATAATTTTCCTTAATTAATTTTACAACATTAAACTTAACGTTGTCAATAGACGCATATATTCTCTTTTTAGATATTTCATCAAAATGTATTGTTGATGAACCAGGAATTATTTTGTTGCCAACAGCTAAAGTACGTCTGATATTATCCTTATTGTAGGAGCGGTCACCTGACAATGCCATTGGAATATGGAAATTATTTTCCTGATAATTACCAATAAAATCTATTATTACTACATATTCTTTATTCTGGAATTTTCTTAAACCTCTACCTAATTGCTGAATAAAGATTATAGCACTCTGTGTAGGGCGAAGCATTATTACTTGATTGATTTCTGGAATGTCTACACCTTCATTAAAAATATCTACTGTGAAAATATAATCTAATTTATCTTCTATATCATCATTAGTTAATCTCTCTATAGCATTTTCTCTTTCCGTCTGAGAATTAGCACCTGACAAGCTAATGGTATTATAGCCTCTCTGATTGAATAATTCAGATAATTTATTAGCTTCCTCACGTCTGCTACAAAAGATTAACCCTTTTACTCTATCACCAGAATATCCATAATAATTAATTTTTTCAATAATATAATCTACCCTTTTGTCAGCAATTAAATCATCAAATTTCCTAGTATCTTTTCCGGTATATACCTCATCATCAATAGTCAAATCCGTAATGCCAAAATAATGGAATGGGCAAAGTAAATCTTCTTCTAAAGCCTTTTCTAAACGAATTTCATACGCAATATTATGATTAAACAAATTATAAACATCAAAACCATCTGTACGATCAGGACTGGCTGTCATTCCAAGTAAAAACTGTGGCTGGAAATAATCAATAATTTGCTGATAAGTGTTTTCGCCAATGCGATGTGCCTCGTCAATTATAACTAAATCAAAATGATTTCTAGCAAACTGTCCCATAATTTCTAGCTTTCTCATCGTCTGCATAGTAGAAAAAATAAAATCTCTATCTACTTCCTTTGCTGAACCACTTAATAAACCATATGTTCTAGTATTGCCAAAAATTTTCTTATAACTTTTAATTGCCTGCTTTGCAATCTGTTCACGATGAACAAGAAATAACACCTTTTTATATTCCTTATACTGTGCCGCAAATGCTGAAGCGTAGGTTTTTCCTGTTCCTGTTGCAGAAATTAAAAGTGCTCTATTTTCCCCCGAAGCTATAATTTTGCTTAAATTCTCAATAAACGCAAGTTGCATTGAATTAGGCTGAAACTTAACAGCAGAAATATCTACTACCTTACTTTCAGAAATAGCTTTTCTCTGCTCTCTACTAATACTGTACGCTTCTTTGTAAATATCAATAAATTTATCATAAGTCAGAGAATTTTTATCTGCCCATAAAGCATTAAATTGCTTTAAAATACTATCTGCATATTCACCATTTTCAGAAGATACCAGCTTTGTATTCCATTCCTCATTTTTAGTCAATGCATTCATAGTAAGGTTAGAACTACCAACAATCATACGGTAAATATCATTACGCTTAAAAATATATCCCTTAGTGTGAAAGCCGCTATCGGGCTGTGACCAGTACATCTTTAGCTCAATATTAGGAAACTCCAACAGTTTTGTCAAAGCCTTTGGTTCACTGAAATTCAAATAATTTGTAGTAAGAATCCTTCCTTTTACTCCTTTTTCAGCCAAATCATGCAAAGTCTGTAATAACGGCGTAATTCCACTCATAGTAACAAAAGCAACACTAATCATAAATTCGTCACAATTAGCTAATTCCTTTTCTAATGAAGTTAGTACCTTTTGTTTAGCTTTCCTGTTATTATATACAAACTGAGGTCTGTAATCTTCTTGTGAGATAATATTCTTATTCACAAAAGCGGCTTTGAAGCCCTCTGTTAGCTCTGATAAACAATCTAATTGCAAGATATTCACTATCCTTTATATATTTTTAAAATGACATGATGGTGTGGAGACCATGAGCCCTCTGACAGCACAAAAAATCGACTTCCTTATCAATAATTTTAGTAATTCTACACCTTGCACTAAAACTCCTGCTATCAAAA
>CALZDE010000200.1 GCA_945637225.1 uncultured Selenomonadaceae bacterium | reverse complement strand
GAAGTAGGAATGAAACAGAAAAGTTTATATCTTTTTATAAGTTTTCAGTAACGGTCTGAGGTATGAATAAATGCGAGCTTCGTGCTGGCTATAGAATGACTCTTGCTGATAATATGGGTGCCCTCAAGCTGAAAAGCGGTTCTTGTGAGGTTTATGCCGTCACTAAAAATAAGAAAAAATATCGTCAGATTTTTCTTATGGAAGCAACGCCGGATAAAAATAATATTATATTTCCTGCCTATGATGAATTTAATAGTGTAGAGCTTTTTATATATGCCATAGATGATTGTGTACTGAATGAAACTGATCTTGATAAATTGGATTTTGCAGAGTCCAAGAGAAGTATGAAGCTGTGGTTTCATAATTTATCAAAGCTGGATTGGATCAGCCGTCTGGCAGATTTAGGTGATGATGTCCTTCAGGAGTGGGGGACAGATTCATTTCTTGATAAATGTACCTCAATAGAGGATTTACACAATACCTTCAGGGAGCATCAGAGCATTTTCAGTATGCTTTTGGGTACAAGATTTAAGACACAGGATAAAAAGCTGGAGCTTCGTACTCAGACCAGAGAACTTTACAAGCGTTACCTTTTGGACAGGGCGGTAGGCAATCTTATCCTAGAGGATTCTTTGGCTTTTAATCCGAATCAGGCAAAAAATAAAAATATTGATTCTGTAATCATCGCTGTAAGAAATGTAACTAAATATTTGAAAATGCAGGATGACGTAATCAATATTGCTCCTGAAATTGCCAAAAGTCTTGACCAAATCAGCCTTATGCGCCGTCTTTTTCAAAAGGCGTGTATTCACATGCGAATGGTAGAACTGAATGAAAACTGGTATAAGGAGGATTGCGGTACTCTCATTGGATATTTTGGCGAGAAAAAGGAAGTTGTAGCGTTATTGCCGATTGATGAAAAAAGCTATAAAATGGTGGGTGAAAGCTATCCTGAAGGTATTCTGGTGACGAAAGAAATTGCCAGCAGGATTACCGAAAATGGCTTTCAGTGCTATGCTGGTTTTCCTGCCCGTAAACTGAAAATAAAGGATTTAATCACATTTATTATCGACCACGCATGGAAACGTGATTATTATATGATTATTTTCATCAGCTTTATAGCCGGTATTATTCCTATATGTACCCCAATTATTACTGAGACAGTATTTAGCGATATCATACCTATTCAGGACCGTCAGGGCTTGGTTGCGATTACCCAGTTTATGATAATCAGCGGTTTTGCTATGGCGGCATTAGGAGTAGTGCGAAATATTGCAGTAATGAGGCTTACAAGCCATATTGATATGAATGTGGAAGGTGCTATGTGGGGACATCTTCTTTCTCTGCCAGTCAGCTTTTTTAGAAAATATCCTGCTGGTGAACTGCTTCAGCGCATGAATGGTGTTGAGGTGATTAAAAACATTGTTTCGGGTGAATTTGTAGGACAGGTTTTTAATGTGGTATTTTCCTTTTGGAGTATTCTGCTCATGCTTTACTACAGCTTGAAGCTTGCTGGTATAGCTTTGGCGATTTGGGCAGTATATATGGTGGTTTTGGCTGTAATTTACAGACGTATTTTTTCTTTTCAGAGAAAGCAGATTGAAGCCTCTAATAAGACGGTGGCTATCATTCAGCAGCTTTTCAACGGTCTGGCTAAATTCCGTGTACGAGGTGCCGAAGAGCAGGCGTATTATCTTTGGTCAAAGGTATTTGGTGAATCGTGGAAATGGAATATGAGGCTGGTGTGGCAGGGAAATTATAATTCTGTTATTGGTGCAGTTCAGCCATTTATTCTGACCTTGGTTCTTTATTATATGGCAGTCTACGGACTTGAGGATGCTGTTACTGGAAGAATGGGCATATCCTATCCAGAGTTTATGGCATTTCAGGCAGCTTTTTCCAGCTTCAATGCGTCATTAATAGGTGTGATTCCGCTGGTAGTAAGGCTCATCAGCATGAAGCCTCATATTGATAATCTTCGTCCGATTTTGGAAGAAGAACCTGAAGTAACCGAAGATAAAATAGATGCAGACGTTTTGACAGGAGATGTTGAGGTCAGCCACCTGACGTTTTCCTATGGGAAGGATATGCCGGATGTATTAAAGGATGTAAGCTTCAAAGTAAAGCCTCATGAAAAGGTGGCTATTGTAGGCAAGTCAGGCTGTGGCAAATCTACGTTGATACGTTTGCTTCTGGGTATGGAAAAGCCTAAAAGCGGTGCTATATACTACGATGAAAGTGACCTTGCCGAGCTTAATATGCCATCAGTGAGAAGTCAGATGGGCGTAGTTATACAGAATGGTCAGCTTATGACAGGCGATATATTTCATAATATAGTAGGGGCAACCTCCTTGACTATGGATGATGCGTGGCTAGCGGCTGAAATGTCAGGAGCGGCAGAGGATATACGCAATATGCCGATGGGAATGTATACTGTTATCAGTGAAGGAAGCAGTAATATTTCAGGCGGTCAGAGACAGCGTATTCTCATAGCAAGAGCCTTGGCAAACCGCCCAGCAATAATGATACTTGATGAGGCAACCAGTGCCCTTGATAATCGTACACAGGCTATTGTCACAAAAAGTCTGGAAAAATTGCAGGCGACTCAGATTGTAGTGGCACACCGTTTATCAACTATCCGCAACGCTGATAAGATAATAGTTATGGATGAGGGTGAGATTGTTGAACAGGGCTCTTACGATGAACTTATGGCATTAGATGGTTATTTTGCTAAAATGGCGAAACGTCAGATTGCATGATTTCTTATTACATAAATTTTAAAAAAGGTATTGACAAGTGATTTTTATTATGGTATTATATTGCTTGTCAGTCAATGGCGCCTTGGTCAAGTGGTTAAGACTCCGCCCTCTCACGGCGGCTTCAAGGGTTCGAATCCCTTAGGCGTCACCAGTAAATAATGGCTTGGATTTTTCTGAGCCTTTCATATCGGCGCCTTGGTCAAGTGGTTAAGACTCCGCCCTCTCACGGCGGCTTCAAGGGTTCGAATCCCTTAGGCGTCACCAAGTAAATTTCGGCTCGGATTTTTCCGGGCCTTTAATATTTTGTGCATACTGTCACAGATTGACATAGCAGGCCATTTGTGGTAGAATAATCAGTGCTGGAGAGGTGTCCGAGTGGTCGAAGGTGCCTGACTCGAAATCAGGTGAGGTGATGAGCCTCCGAGGGTTCGAATCCCTCTCTCTCCGCCATAGTTCAATAAGGTTTTTTGGCAAGGCTTCCTATGATGGGGAGGCTTTTTATTTAATACGAGGTGGATTGCCATGTTGGTTAGGGAAGTTGTAGATTATCCTCTTTTTGATGGTGAAAGTGAGGAGCGTTCCGTTTTTATTTATCTGCCAGTAGGGTATGATGAAGAAGAAAATAAGGATAAGCGATATCCTGTTTTGTATATGTTTGACGGTCATAATGTATTCCGTGATGAAGATGCTTCCTTTGGCCGCAGCTGGCGCATGGAGAACTATCTTGATTTAGCGGGTACCCAGCTGATTGTTGTAGGTGTGGAAAGCAGCCGTCATCCAAACAATGACCGCCTGTGCGAGTATTCCCCGTATACCTTTGATGATGAGAAGTTCGGCTATGTGGAAGGACATGGCACCGAGACTATGAACTGGTTTGTGAAGTGTCTGAAGCCTATGGTGGATAGCAATTACCGTACTATCCACAACCGCCGTCACACCTTCATAGGCGGCAGTTCTATGGGCGGACTTATGAGCCTGTTTGCCATCACTAGATACAACCGTTATTTTTCCCGCTGTCTGGCATTATCTCCTTCTATATGGGTGAATTACAAGGGAATGCGTGAGATGGTGAAAAAGAGCCGTATGAATGCAGAGACTCTCATTTATATGGAGTATGGTGCTGATGAAATGAAGAACCATTATGGCATGAAGGAAGGCTATAACATGATGGTGGAATCCATGCTTCGTAAAAAGGCGATTGATTTGACCGCCCGCATAGTGCCAAGAGGAAATCACAGTGAGGCTTCCTGGGAAAGACAGCTGCCTATTGCTATCCCTGCTCTCATGTATGGCTTAGAGTAAGGTTTTTACAATTAAATAAAAAATTTTAAAAAAATTAAAAAAGTGCTTGACAAACATATATGATAGTGCTATAATCTTAATT
>CALZDE010000199.1 GCA_945637225.1 uncultured Selenomonadaceae bacterium | reverse complement strand
ATTAGTATTAAAAAATATATTCTAATCTTATAAATATAACTTATCATATTATCGTTAGCAATCATATTTTTACTTTCTTAATTATATGACTTCATTCTAAAATATACTTATTGTTAAATCTATTACTAATTTCTTTTATTTTATCATAATCCTAATAATGGCAAATCATAATTGTATAATGCTTCATTTATTGCAAATATATCATAATTTTCTTTCTTGATAAAGTATTCAACAATTATGTCTGTAGGACTGCTATGAGTCAATATATATCCTGCTTTTCCTATAAATTCCTGTGTTTCATCTAAACTTAGCTCCAAAGATATAGCCAAGGCAATTGCTGTGTTTTTTTTAGGTTTATAATCGCGATTATTCTTTAGTTTTGAAAATAATTTTCTATCCATATTAGCTTTTCTGTATATTTCGACATGATTTTTTCCACTAGCTTCTATAAGCTTCATTAAATATACAGAAAAAGAATCATCAACATCCTTTAATGCATCTTCTAAATCTCTATCAACCTCTATAGGAAAGGATGCCAACTCGTAAGCTGTATCTTCATCGTCTTCACTACGACTTTTATTTTCTCTATTATGCCATGCTGGAAGTTCACAGTCATTTAAATTTATATTCCTTGAACAAAAAGGCTGTACTACTTGTACCGCACTTCCACAGAGTCCAGTCATATGAGCTTTTTTATGCGGCTCATACATTTCTTTATGAGATGAAGATGAGGAGATAATGTTTAGAAAATACTCTTGTAATCCTTCAAAATTTTTATCCTTATTTTTATCAGGCATAGCAATATAGATATGAATATCACTATTTAGAGCATGCTTTTTAGCAACGGATAATGAAGTTTTCCAAATTACTTCTTCTGGAATACCTTGTGTATTCTGACCAATCATTGGAAGCATTATACTTTTACAGCCATATCTTTCAGCTTCTATTATAGCATTTTCATAACATTTTTTCAATAATTCTTTATTTTTCTCACTTCCATCCCAACAGGGTGCGGTAGTATGCAATACAATATTACTGTAACTGCCAACGGATGGCGTTACTTCAATTTTACCTGAAGGTATATCTCCAAGCTTTTCTCTCATGGACATTATAACCATATAATCTGACATACCCATGTAATAGTCTGCACCTCTGCCAGCTGGTTTTGTCACATCCATAGTACTAAGAATAGCATCTGCAAAAATATAAGGTACATCTGAATTATTTATATAATGTATTGACATACATACTCACACTCCCAATTAGGACACTATACTATCTGCCTCTCTTTTTAACATCCTCTGTTACTGCTGACATATACCCCGGTAACTCCATTTCAAAATCAGCCATATCTTCTATATTCATACTTCTAAAAGCACATAACGCATTTCCGACAGCACTATAACTGCAAGCTGTACCTTTTTTATCAGACTTATATTGGAATGCCTTGTTTTTGGAAATTCCTATCGTATCCGCTGAAGCTGCTGCATCTATATTAGCGCCAAGATAAATGAACTCCCACTCATGTTTTTTCTGCTGTTCATTAATCAAAGCCTTAATCTGAGCATATGAATATTTCCTGCTGGCATTTTCTTCGCCATCTGTTATGATAACAAATAAGGTCTTATCTGGTCTGTCTTCCTCTCTAACATATTTATGAATCAGTTTTATCCGCTCAATAGCTTCTCCCACTGTATCCAATAAAGCTGTACATCCGCCTGGATAATAATCCTTTTCTGTCATATCCTTTACTTCCAACAGATCTGTACGGTCATGAATCAATTCACTGCTATCACTAAAAAGAATTGTGGTTATATAGGTCTTTTCATCAGACTCCTTCTGCTTTTTCAGCATGGAATTAAAACCACCAATAGTATCTGCCTCAAGCCCATGCATTGAGCCACTCTTATCAAGAATAAAAACCACTTCTGTTACATTAGCCATAATACCAACCTCCAAATTTTAATACTGTCCTTCTTCTAAATAATATAGCTAAAATAAGCTATACTATTCTGATAAAACAACGCTAGATAAGTTTAGGAAATCTCATCGTCGTTATTATGGCTACATTATATTATTTCTTCGTCAATAAATGGTCGCTTTTTAAGCGACATAACAAAATATTTAAAAATAATAAAAAACGGCTTGAAACCAAACTTCAGCCGTCAGTAAGCATTACTTACAAGTTTTTTAACTTCCGCCTCGTACAGATTCATATAAATAACCTTGGACCTTTACCTATATTGAATAACAAAGGGAATCAATGCCCTAATAACGCTTTACGTTTACTATATACCAGTTATTTTATTTCACCTAGGAAGCTATGGAAAACCGTTATAAATCTATATTAAATTTTTGGGTAGAATTAATTACATCCAATTCTGTCTGCGCCCTGGATAATTCTTCTGCTACGGCTGTAAGTTCCAATGTTGCCTGCTGAATATCATAATTAGCATAATCATATTCAACTATATTGCTATTTCCATAAAAACTTTCGCGTGAAGCCCTCTGCTTTGGTATCCTGTCACTCATTTTAGCAAGCTTTGTCTTTCGCTCTGTCAGTTGTGGAATATATACCAAAAGCTGATCTATAGTCATGTCAAAGCCTGGCACTTCCGTATTAACATTAAATATACTGATAGCATGTTTTAACTTGATAATCTTTTGTTCAACTTCTTTAAGCTTTTTCTGCGTGTTAAGGTAATCATACTCAGGTCTGACACTTTCAGGATCCTCACCTAATGAAATAATAAAGGACGAAGCCTTGCTTTCCTTGCTGATAAGTGCTGCATGTTCTTCCCGAAGCTTTCTCAATAATTTGTTTGCTTCCGCAGATGTGTATTCCATCGCATATCACTCCTCTATACTTGCTTTATCTGATTACGTGTACATCATAACATAAAAATCTCCATTTGTCATTAAACTGCTGGTATAATGACAAAAAGAGATAATACTGATATAATAGTAATGACAGACGTAAGATTAGAAAGGATGATTATATATGGACATAAGATTTGAAATGGCGAAAATTTTTAACGATACTGAAAAATGGTATACTTCCGAGCCAGAACTTGCAGAAGCTGTTATGAACAGTATAAAAGGAACCACACTTTATATGGAAGGGGAAACACCTTCTGATTTTAAGAAAATCTGCAAGGAAACTTTCTTTGAGATTAATAAAATGCGCAGTCTTGAAATGGCTATGGCGCTCTCAAAGGAATATCCAGGTAAAAAAATAGCAGTTCACAATTTTGCTTCAGCTACCAATCCAGGTGGCGGAGTCAAGTCTGGCAGCAGGGCACAGGAAGAAGCTATTTGCAGATGTTCTACCCTTTATCCAGCATTAGCTACTGAGAAACTTGCTAAAAAATACTATGAATTTCATTGGAAACGTCATGATGCACGCTATACAGATGCCTGCATTTACACTCCTGATGTAAAGGTCATCAAAACTGATTCTGATTTTCCAGAGCGCATGCCTAAGAAAAATTGGATTAATGTAGATATTATTACCTGTGCAGCACCAAATTTAAGACATACAGAGGTGAATGATACCGAACTTTTAAATATACATATAAAACGTGCACGTCATATGCTTTCAGTAGCAGCACACCATGGTGCAGAAATAATCGTTTTGGGTGCATTTGGCTGTGGAGCGTTTATGAACAATCCTGAAATCGTCGCTTCAGCTTATAAAAAAGTGCTTGACGAATTTGATGGTGTATTCGAGCGTATTGCCTTTGCAATCTACTGCACACCTAGAGAATCAAGAAATTATGACGCATTTATGAAAATATTGGTTAATTAAAGATTATATCCTATGAAAATGCTCCCATCAGATGAACAATGGAATTTTTTTATTATCTATCTGATAGGGAGCATATTATATTAATATTTGATTCAACTAAGTCAATAATCACAAATGGTAAGATTATAGATATTATTTACTCAAACTTCCCACATAAAAAAGTACTGTGAGTCCTTGATTTTACGGGCTTCGTAAATAAAAATATAGCATAAAACCTCCCAATTTGGTATAATTTAAGTACCACAAAAAACATACAAAAAAGGAGTTTTATGCTATGGCTACTATTATACCAGAAAATAACAAAAATGCAATAACTGTTACATCATCAATTTTAAATTTTTTTATAACGCCCTCAATCATG
>CALZDE010000198.1 GCA_945637225.1 uncultured Selenomonadaceae bacterium | reverse complement strand
AAATAACATCGGATATATGAAAGGGCTCACTGCTTCGGTGGTGGGCTCTTTTTATTTGACATTTAGCAGGATTTTTTATTATTTTTGTAGAAATATTTAGTAATAGAGATAGGAGGTGCCAGCATGGATGACCGTAAAAAGCGAAACAGACGGGGGAAGGATTCTTTTCATAAAAAGGATGACAGAAGTAGAAAAACGTTTATAAAATGTCAGGAAAAAGACAGTAAAACAGTAAAGCCAAATTCGTGGAAGCAGGACAAAGGCGTAGAAAATTATTCTGATAAGAGAAAACTTTCTATTGCAGAACAGATTGACTTAATGAAGGCACAGGGCATACGCTTCAATATAGTAGATGAAAAGAAAGCAATGGATTACTTAGCGAAGCATACCTATTATTTTCGTTTAAAATTTTACGGAGAAAACTATGATAAATACTGTGACGGCAGTCATCGTGGCAACTATATCAATCTTGAATTTGCCTATTTGAAGGAAATATCTCTGCTTGACCTGTATTTAAGGCGCATACTTTTTCCTATCGTTACTGATGTAGAGCATTATGTCAAAGTAAATCTTTTGCAGCATCTTGAACATAACAAGCAGGAGGACGGCTATAGTATTGTAAGTGAATTTTTCAGCCGTAACAAGAGACTAGCGCATGAAATAAATCATCAGACTGGCACCTATGCTGGCGGTCTTGTACAGAAATACAGGGGGCATTTCGCTCTTTGGAATGTCATAGAGGTAATTACCTTCAATCAGCTGATTTATCTTTTTGAGCTTTATCGGGAAAAATACATTGATAATAAGGACAGGCTGATTAATCATCTTTTGGCGGTCAAGAGCCTTAGAAACAGTATTGCTCACGACAACTGCCTGTTAAATAATCTCCGTCCTGTTGACAGTACAATTAATCCGGTGAATAAGGATATTCTGAAAACCATTAGCAATATCGAGGGCATAGGGAGCAGTATGAGGAAATCAAAGGCTTCAGTACCATTTTTGAGCGATTTTGTTGCAACCATTCATGCCTTTAATGTGCTGGTAACAAGCAGGGAAGAGAGACAGGACCGCATGGAGGAGCTGAGAGGCTTTCTGAATGGACGCTGCTGCCGTCATGAGGATTATTTTACTACCAATCAGATTGTATCGAGTGCCTTTGATTTTATGCGTAAAGTAGTCGAGCATTATTATTGAAAATACGCTTGCATTTTTTTATAAGTATGTTATAATTATTATAGTGATTTTCGCAAATTAAAGAATAAAAGCAAATAGGTGATTGAAAATGGTAAATCCAAAGCTTAAAGATGAACTTAATACCCAGCTGTGCAATGCTGTTCTTAAACTGGAGAATTTAGAGGAATGCTATCAGTTTTTTGAGGATATCTGCACTATTGGTGAATTAAAGGCTATGGCTCAGAGACTTGAGGTGGCTAGAATGCTTCAGGAAAAGAATACCTATGAGGCTATTGTAGAGCGTACTGGAGCAAGCACCGCTACAATAAGCAGAGTTAAGCGTTGCCTGAATTATGGTGCAGATGGCTATTCTTTGGTGCTGGAACGCATGAAGGAAGCTGAGGAACAATAAGTTTATTACGTTTATTACGAGGAGAGAACAAAAGATAATGGATTCTAAAGATATTACATTAGAGATACCATACGGCACAAGGGACTTTCTGCCAAAAGAAGCACGTTACAAGCGTGTGGTAGAAGCACGTATTGCAGAAATGTTCAATAGCTGGGGCTATGATGAAATAGTTACTCCTACTATAGAGTATCTCGATACCTTCACTATGGGAAATGATTCATCCCTTGAAGATGGTATGTTTAAGCTGTTTGACAAGACAAACCGCACTCTTGCCCTGCGTTATGAGATGACTCCGCCTATTGCCCGTGTGGTAGCCAGCCGTATGAAGGACGAGAAATTCCCTCTGAAGCTTTCCTATATCAGCAGCGTTTTCCGCTATGAGAAGACTCAGACAGGCCGTCAGTGTGAGTTCCATCAGGCAGGTGTTGAGCTTATAGGCAGTGCTGATGTAAGTGCTGACGCTGAGGTTATTGCTTTAGCTATCAACGTGCTGAAGGAATCAGGATTAAATAATTTTCAGGTGTGCTTAGGTCAGGTTGATTTCATAAACGGAATTATGCAGCAGTGCTGTCTTACCTCCAAGTGCAAGTCAAAAATCAGAAAGGCCATCGAAAACCGCAATTTGGTTGAGCTGGGACAGATTGTAGATGAAACTCAGCTTTCTGATGATGCCAAGGCTATCTTGAAGCAGCTGCCACTTCTGCATGGCGGTGAGGAAGTGCTGGCTAAGGCTTATAACATGGCTATGAATGAGCAGAGCAGACTGGCACTTGATAACTTAAAGGAAATATATCAGCTCTTGAAGTCATATCGTGTAGCTGATTATGTGACCTTTGATTTAGGTGTTATCCGCAACTTTAGCTATTATACAGGTCTTGTCTTTGAGGTATATACTCCGGGCTTAGGCTTCCCTGTATGCGGTGGCGGACGTTACGATAATATGCTTGAGGATTTTGGGTGCAATAGACCAGCAACCGGCTTTGCATTAGGTATTGAGCGTGTTCTTTTAGCTATGGAGCGTCAGAAGCTTGAAATGCCACACCAGCAGAAGGATGTTTACCTTGCTTATGCAGAAGGAAAATCCGATGAAGCTGTTTCAAGGGCATTGGCTCTCCGTGATATTGGCCGTACCGTTGATTTGGCAAATGGTGCTATGACACAGGAACAGGCTAATGAATATAAGGAATTAAGAGGCTATGACAAGCTGATTTACGTTGAATAATCTTTTAAAGCATAAAATATTGGGGCTAGGTTTCTAGTCCCTTTTTGTTTAGGTGAAGCTTATGATGAAAAGAATTAAGCAGTTTTCCAGAGCATTAGTGGCTAAGGGCCCCAGTGAGGACGAAAATAAAATTTTAAAAAAATATTTAACTTTGGAAGCAGAAAAATACTTTCGCTCAATGACTATACCTGACCAGCGTCATGTCTTGAATGTTTTTTATACAGCCAATGAATTACAGAAAAATAAAAAATTGCCTGTGGATAATTTTCTTTTAAACCGTTGCTGTCTTCTTCATGATATAGGGCGGGGGCGGAAAATGACTACATTTTGCAAGACTTTTTCAGTGATTTTAGATAAATTGTGTCATCGGTGGGCGGTCAGGAGAGGCGATAGTAAAGAAAAATTTTTGGGAGATATGCTTTACCACTATTATCATCATGCAGAGCTGAGTGCAACCATACTCCGAAATATAGGAATGAAAGAGGAAGCCTCTATTGTGGAATTGCACCACCATGATGAAGAAAAGCTTAAGGAACTGTATCAGCAGGGAAATAAGATAGCAGGCAGTAATGAATTAAAAATTTTAAAAGAAGCCGATGACTTGAACTAAATTAAATTATAACGTACTCCATCTAAAAAAGCAGGATTTTTCAATATTGTGTCGTATATATAACGTAGACAAGTTATTAGAATGTTAATTTTAAATGTGATATGTAATTTATTTTAAGTTAAGAATCGAGGCAGATAATAAAATGACTACTGAAACCTATGAGGCTGTGATTTTTGATTTAGATGGTACGTTGATAGATTCTCTGCAGGATATGACTGATAGCTGTAATTATGTATTGAATGCATATAACCTTCCTCAGCATACGGCAGATACAATTCGTACCTTTGTGGGAAATGGTGCTAAAAAGCTGGTAGAGCGCATGCTTCCAGAGGACAAAAGACAGGATGAGGAATTTGTCAGGAAGGTGTTCGAGAAATACCGCGAGCACTACAATGGAAATGTTCTCAATAAGACTAGAGCATACAGTGGTGTAAGGGAGACTTTGACAAAGCTTCAGACCAAGGAGATTCCTGTTGCTATCTGTACAAATAAGCCATCAGAAGCCGCTAACACCATAGCCAATGTTCTTTTTGAGCCAGAAACCTTTAGCATGGTGATTGGTGACAGAGAAGGCTTCCCAAGAAAGCCTGACCCTACTAACGTGCTCTATATAGCAGAGAAGTGGGGCATTAGGCCAGAGAAAATTGCTTATGTGGGAGACCGTGACGTAGATATGCAGGGTGCTATCAATGCGGGTATGCTTCCAGGCGGGGTGCGGTGGGGCTGGAGAGACCGAGACGTCGGAGACCAAAGCGGGGCCACGGGGAGGCTCGC
>CALZDE010000197.1 GCA_945637225.1 uncultured Selenomonadaceae bacterium | reverse complement strand
CTATTTAAGCCTAGTATTCTTTTTATACAAGGATGTTCCAAATAATCACCTTCTACCCAATATCCGTTATCAATCTAGTATAATAATTCTCTATTTGTTTTATATAATTTCTACTATCCATAACTGGAGAAGCAATCATCATATTGCGAATTTTTTTATGTAGTTTATCCAAAAGCTGAAAATCCTTTGCTAATTCCACAGCAATTTCTACATAATCGTCTGAATTGTCTGTTGCTAAACTTCCTAAACCTATATTTTCTAATATACTATAACCAAATCTAGAGCCTCGTCTTTCCCCATATAAGGAAATAACAGGAACGCCCATATAAAGCGCATCACAGGTCGTACCGCCACCAGGATAAGGATAGGTATCTAGTGCTATATCTACCGACAGATATCTTGACATATAGTCACTTGTAGCAGGCTCAAAAATAATTCTCTGTAAATCTAAGCCAAATTTTTTTAATCGTTCTTGTGCCATGCAAATTGCTGACTCACTTGCATATAGCTGACATTTAAATAAAAATTTTGAGTTTGGAATTTTATCCATTATCTTTTTCCAAAGCTCTAACATATTATCGGTAAATTTGTAATAATTATTAAATACGCCAAAAGTTACATAACCTACATCTAAACATGGTGCTCCTTTGGGAATTGGTAGATCTTCTCTAGCTGTGTAGCAGAACTGACTATCAAGATACAACGGCTCTTCTATGAGATTTTTGGTGTTAATAGGATCAACAAATTTATCTGTAATGAAATAGTCTGTTTCTTGAAGTCCTGTAGTTTCCATCCATCCTAATCCAGAAATTTGGATTGGTGCAGGTCTATAAACAAACACAGGAAGTCCAGTCTTTGAAGAATGTCCAGCTAAATCCACCAAAATATCTATTTCATCAGATTTAATCTGTTCTGCTAACATTTCAGTGGATACACCTGACATATTTCTCCAATCATCCACCATTAGTTTTAAATGATTCGTATATCCATCCTCTATTGACTTCAATTGATAACAAGTCACATGAAATTTACTTTTATCATACTGAGATAACAACACATAATAAAATGAAAACATTACATGCTGGCGAAAATCCGGTGACATATAGCCTATTTTGATTTTTTTGTGATTATATTTTTCCTTTTCAAAATTATTTACAGTTATCTTTTTTCGCAAATCTGAATAAATTTCATTGTACTTCATATGTGCCATAATAACTTGCTTATTATCTGGACAACTGCATATCAAGGAATACAGCTTGCCATCCAAAGCACTTTGCCAATCATACAAATGAGGTGATATTTCTAAAATTTTATTATAGCTTTCTATCGCCTCTTGAAATTTCCCCAATCGCTTTGCCTTATCTGCCCGATTAATGAGAAGTGTGCACTGAAACAGTATATCCCCCTTATTTTCTTCCTGTAAAAGAATTTTATATGACTTGTCTATATATTCCCATGATCCCACATAATCAAGCTTCTGCTCAGCAAAAAAAGACAAAAATCCATATAATTCAACATTATTACTACAGCCCGCACTTAATGCCAGACGAAAAAATTTCTCAGCCTGCTCAAATTCATTATTTTGCATATATTGATATCCTGCTTTAGCTAAGATATCTCCCGAATGAACATCATAATTCATTTCAATTTCTCCGCAATACCTTCCATTGCCTGTTTATACTTTTCATAATTTGGTGCTGATGTATAGGATTTCAAGTCTAAATTATTAGGATTTACAAAGAACTTCACATATTCATTATACAGCTTTAACAAACTTTTTTTATAAGCATCTTCATCTGTTAAGAATATTCCCCTGCTATAATATTCCTCGATAAGCTGAAGCCATTCCATTCTGCTCAAAAGAATTACCTCTGGCAACTGCCCTTCTTGTTCTTTATGTCGTCTATACGAGCTTAATGGATCCCTAAAAATTACCAAATCACCTTTCTCCATAAGCTCCAGCCACATAGCCACATCAGATATAGTATACAGCCCCTTAGATTCAGCCCGCCAATAATGATGTTTTAAGTCCTCGCGGCGAAACAGGGTTGCAGATGGTTCACCTATAAAATTCGCACTTTTTGTAAGAGTATTATACCCAACCCAATTACCTGTTAATCCAATACAGTCATCATTTATTTCCATTTTGTAACGTAATTCTATATCATCTATTTTATTATCCTCTGCATCAATGAAATTTCTCTGTGAAGTTACTAATGTAACCTTAGGGTTATCTCTTAAAATAGGCACCATTTTTTCAAGCTTATCATGTTCTAAAATATCATCATCCATACATAATTGTATGAGTCTTCATATTGCTTGTTTTTCAAAAGGAATGAAGTTTTCTTCTTTTGATTTTGCCTTATAATTTCTGAAATAACGTAATCTTTTATCACCTAAATACTTTTGAATTAAATTCTCTGTATCATCATTAGTACTATTATCATTAACAAGGATTTCTACATTAGGATATGTCTGTGCCAATGCACTTTTTAATGTTTTTTCAAACATAACAGGTCTATTATAAGTTGGAATCATAATACTTACTAAAGGATTTTTCTCGCTATCCTTTAAAAGTGTACCTGCTTCTTTTTCTATACGCTTTACTGATGACTGTTTAGTATTCTTATACATATCAGGTAATAATGTATTCAGCCATTCTGTATGTTCATGATTACTTCTATTAATACATACACCACTTATATTATATTCTCTTTTTAAATTATTAGATAATAATATAGCGGAACTGTCATAATGCTGATTAGATAAAAGCGCTTCTACTTCATCATTATGCTTATTTTCAGAACGCTTTGCAAAATAATTATATATCTGATAGTCTACATGACCACGTAATTCACTTGCTAAAAAATCAGCATCTTTTTCCTTATCATAAAATCTGCAAATCGACTCTACTATTTCAGATAATGAAGCATCTTTTATACAGTGACACAAGCCTCTTATATTTGGCGCATAGTATTTATATTGATTAATGCCTTTAATAAAACACTCTGCCGCTTCTTTATATCTTCTTCTCAAAATATAAATATTTCCCATTGCCTCATAAGCCATAGGAAGCATTTTCTTTGAATTATCATTTAAACCTATTCCATTAGCACACTGTTCTTCAAATTCCTTGCGAATCTTCATTCCCTGCTGAAGATATTTCATTGCACCTATATAATCACGAACCTGCCACAATACATAACCTTTTTCAATAGGAAATGATGGCTCATTAGGAAATTCCTTCATAGCTTCATCCATAGCATCATAAAGCTTTTCTATTGGCTCTTTTCCCTGTGAAACAAGGTGAGTAAGGGAATGAACTAAAATCTCATAGTTATGTCCCTCTAATCCATAAAAAACCATTCCTTTTTCAATGGAAAGCTTTGCATAGCGGTAAGCTTCCTCATACTGCTCTAGTACCATGTACGCATCCATACAGCCAGCTATAACATCATAGCTGTCACCTTCTTCTGCTCGCTTAGCTTCCAGAATTTTCATATTTCTTTCCGTCTTTCTTTTAAGAATACTGCTGGAATAGCCTGTATGAAGAATTTCAATTTTATCTGAGAAAATCATTCCGGTTTTTGCACCGCTATTGAATATATTCTCATGCACTTTTCCACGATAGCGAATCTGAGGTATATTTCTAAAAATACGTACCTGCACCATGGCATCTACAATTTTATTTTTATTGTCTATATCAATATTAATCAGACGGCATCTGATACTGCCAACCTTTTTATTTTTATGATGTTCTTTTAATAAATTACGTACATTATGTTTTGTCTCATCAGAAAAATATTCATCTGCATCAAGAAATAAAATCCAGTCTCCAGTTGCCTGTTCAATTGCGTGATTCTTAGCCGCTGCAAAATCATTTATCCACTTAAAATGATAGACCTTTGCACCTGCCCGCTTTGCCATATTTACTGTATTATCTGTAGAGCCGGTATCTACCACTATCATTTCATCAGCAATAGCAGACATTTCCTGCAGCCATTTTCCAATATTCTTTTCTTCGTTTTTTGTTATTACACAGGCTGAAATTTTCATGCCATTTCCTCCCTGCACCATGCAAGATATGATTCTGCTTCGTTCTTACCTTCATTGACCGCTGTAATCAGTGCCTTTTCCAAGCATTCTGCTGCCGCTTCATAATTTTCTAAGTAATACAGGCTGACACCTGCACCC
>CALZDE010000196.1 GCA_945637225.1 uncultured Selenomonadaceae bacterium | reverse complement strand
GGATATAATATTGATTCAGTTAATGATGCACTTGAAGAAATGTTTCATGGTAAATGTTATATATGCGAAAATAAATATATTAGCAGTATAAATATAGAACATCTAAAACCACATAGAAATGATATTGATTTAAAATATGACTATAATAATCTATTCTATTCTTGTGCTCATTGTAATAATATAAAAAATACTAAGTACGATAATATCCTTGATTGTACAAAGGTTGATGTAGATGAAAAAATTGCCTTTAGATTAAAAGGAAATATTCTTAGTAAAAAACAGTATTATGCTGAAGCGTTAGATGATGATAGTTCGGTTGTGGAAACTACAAATCTAATTAATGAGGTATATACAGGTAAAACAGTACAGAAAAGAATAGAAGCCAAGAACATACTCAAACTGTTAGATGATGACTATTCTAGTTTTCGTAGTTTATTAAAGGATTATAAACTTTCTAGTGGTCAAGTAAAAGAAGATAGCTATTATTACATTTTACAGCAATTACAGGAGGATTCTCCTTTTGCTGGATTTAAACGCTGGATTATTAAAGATAATAAAGATGATTATCCTGAATTTATGAAAGTTTTAACTCGGAAAGGTGCTTAAAATGGATATAGATAATATAGTAATAGATTTGAATAAACGCTTTGCGGCACCTTTGAAGGAGTTTTATAAGCGTAGAATTATATTTTGGCGTGATGAAGATAAGGAATTCATAGATAAATTAGATGATTTTGTATTAGAGAATGCAAAGGTGTTAATTCTTACGGAGACAAATAACTTCTATGCAAAGAAACTTCTTACTCTAGATGATACAGAAAGTAATTATCTTGTATATGATCCTTTTGACCGCAGTAACCATGAAGACAATTGGTTATTAGATATCGAATTGTATAGTGAGTCTTTCATGGCTGATTTGTATTCTATATGGATGCATGAGATGAATCTGCCAGCAAACACCTCAGTGCGTAAAGAGGTAAAGGCATGCAGGAAGTATTTTAATGCGGCAAAGCGTAGAGCGAAGTTTGCTTTATTGGAAAATCCCCCTCAGAGTGGTGCTGAACTTCATCAGGCTATTATGAGTATCATTTGTGGTAGCAAAGAAAGACGTGCCTCTGCAATTATTCCTAGTGTTTTGGCTACCGGTCTTGATATGTCTTCTAATCGTGTATATCAGGAATTGGTACAGTATGGTGAAGATGATATGTTCTGGGGCATGGTTATGAAAATGACAGGCTATGCCTCTAGTAATCCAACTTTGGAACAGTTAGCAGCACACATAATTTGTACTGCCGCTACAAGAACGATGGAGCAGGAATATCTGAAAGGGTTAGAAGCATATATATCTACACCGTATCAAGCTTTTTGTTATGATATTGTTTCCGCATGGCTTCATAGTGAAAATAAAGATACGCTAAAAGAAATTGCCAGACATGTTGAACAAGGTGCTTTGCTAGTAAGCAGATTAGAGAATGTATCTGTAATTGAACTGCTAAATACTGAGGTTTTCCCTTGTATCAATGAGCTTATTTTGGATAGTATCATGAAAAATGTAGCAAATGATATTATTAATGTAAAGGAAATAAGAGAAATTATTGAAAAACGTCGTATTTGTTCATGGTATGATGATACAAAATTTTATTTTGAAGCATTATTGCAGTTGGCTAATATGCAGGAGTTTTATTTGGAAAATGAAAAGGTTTCCGATAATAAAAATCTAAGTTTTCATGCTGTCAAACCACAGGAATTATGGAATGATTATGTAAATAAGTATTATCTTATGGACACTTATTACAGAAAATTTCATGTAGCATACGCGAATAGTTTAGATATATATAATTCTAATATTAATGATGAACTTTGGAATGCGGTTAAGGATAAGGTAGAAAGATTGTATGTAAACTGGTTCCTTGAAAAATTGGGTGATAACTGGACTAAGGTAAGTGCTTCTGATTATGCTGAATATGGCAAGATACAGGATATTCCTTCTCAGACAGATTTTTATAGGCAGAGAATAAAGCCTGTTGATAATAGAATTTGTGTTATCATATCGGATGCTTTGCGGTATGAGGTTGCTGCAAGCTTGACACAGGAACTTCAGCACGAAAATAATTCTTCAGCAAAAATTACCGCTATGCAGGCTGTTTTTCCTAGTTATACCAAATACGGCATGGCAGCCTTGCTTCCCCATACAGAGCTTAACATAAGAGTAAAAGCTAATGAAGATATAGAGGTTCTAGCGGATGGTGAGTCAACTTCTAGTGCTAATCGTGATAAGATATTGAAAAAGGAAAATCCGAATAGTATTGCTATTCAAGCAGATAAACTGGTAAAAATGCCACGTACTGAACGAAAAGAGCTTATTAAGGGTATGCAGGTAGTTTATGTTTATCATAACAGAATTGACGCAGAGGGACATAATGAGGATGATGTGTGTGGTGCCTGTGATGAAGCGATTGTAGAAATCAAAAATCTTATCAGGATAATGATTAATGATTTTAGTGCCGCTAATATCCTTGTTACTGCTGATCATGGCTTTATGTATGTATATAGTTCCTTGCAGGAAAGTGATAAGATAGGCATGAATGAATATAGTGAACATGTTTCTGAAAGTGCTCGTCGTTATGTTATAGCCAAGAAGGATGTAGAGCCACCTTACCTTATGCCAATAAAATTCCTTGAAGGAAAAACTGAGTATGTGGCATATTCTCCAAAGGAGAATATAAGATTGAAGGTAAAAGGGGCAGGTCTAAACTTCGTACATGGTGGTGCTAGCTTGCAGGAGATGGTAGTACCTGTAGTTGAGTATCGTTACCTCAGAAATAGCAATAAGGAATATCAGAGGAACAAGGAACAGTTTGATGCTAGACCAGTGGAAATTGCATTGTTATCTAATTCACGTAAAATAAGTAATATGATTTTTAATCTTGATTTTTATCAAAAGGATGCTGTCAGCAATAATCGTAAAGCTTCTAAATATGAAGTATTTATTACTGATTGCACTGGAATGGTGGTAAGTGATATACAAAAGATAATTGCAGATAAGACAGAAGTAGATGAAAAAAAACGCCAGTTTCATTGTACTCTCAATCTAAAATTCTTGAAATACAGCAACAAGGAAAGCTACTATCTGATAATTAAAAATGAAGCAGGCATTGAAGTATCTAAAACGGAGTATAAGATTGACATAGCTTTCACAAGTGAAGATTTTGGATTGTTTAATTGATATACAGAGATTGCTTATTTAATGAAAAGGAGCTTATCTGTTTTTAGGTAGGCTCTTTTGGTGTTTACACAGTGTTTTGCGTAAAAGATTATTTCTAATAGTAAGACAATTTGTATTGAGGTGGAAAATGCCTTAAAAAGCCTTGACAATGAGGTTTCTTTGTAATACTATTTAGTAGTGTGAAATTTGAAATAGAAGGAGAATAGATAAAAGATGAGTACTAACAGTAACTTAAGAAATATTGCTATTATTGCCCACGTTGACCATGGTAAGACTACCCTGGTAGATGCAATGCTTCAGCAGAGCCATGTATTCCGTTCCAATGAGCAGGTAGCTGAGCGTGTAATGGATTCTGGTGACTTAGAGCGTGAGCGTGGTATTACCATTCTTTCCAAAAATACCGCTATTATGTTTGGTGATACCAAAATTAATATCGTAGATACCCCAGGCCATGCTGACTTCGGTGGTGAGGTTGAGCGTGTTCTGAACATGGTAGATGGCGTTCTCCTTCTGGTAGATGCTTTTGAAGGTCCAATGCCTCAGACTAAGTACGTTCTCCGCAAGGCTATGGAGCAGAAGCTGAAGCCTATCGTTGTAATTAACAAGATTGATCGTCCTGACCAGCGTGTTGAGGATGTTTATGATGAAGTATTAGAGCTGTTCATGGAGCTTGATGCTGATGATGATCAGCTGGATTTCCCAGTTATCTATGCTACTGCCCGCGACGGTATCGCTAAGTATGAGATGGAAGATGACAATGATAATCTGATGCCTCTGATGGAAACCATCGTAAAGGAAATTCCTGCTCCTAAGTGCGACAGCGAAGGCCCTCTGCAGATGATGGTTACTACCCTTGAAGCTGATGAGTATGTTGGCAAGGTAGCAGTTGGCCGTATCATTCGTGGTAAGATTAAGCCTGGCCAGACCGTAGTTCTCATTAATGGCGATCAGGAGACCCGCGCTAAGGTTGGCAAGGTATA
>CALZDE010000195.1 GCA_945637225.1 uncultured Selenomonadaceae bacterium | reverse complement strand
ATATAGATATAACGTATCATATCTTAGATATAGATTAGCATAATTTAGGTAAAACGTATTTTTATATCATGC
Source organism: uncultured Selenomonadaceae bacterium (assembly GCA_945637225.1). Taxonomy (GTDB): domain Bacteria; phylum Bacillota; class Negativicutes; order Selenomonadales; family Selenomonadaceae; genus CAMCDL01. The sequence goes on along the minus strand of CALZDE010000195.1, from coordinate 4,157 downwards.
TTTTATGTTGCTCATATCTTACTTATAGCATACTCATATAATACTTTTATATTACTCATATATTACTGAATTTTAAGGATAGGAATGTTTGAAGATGGCTAAGATTATTACTTACATTAATGAAAAGGGCGGTGTCGGAAAAACTTCCGTTTGCTTCAACTCTGCGTGGTATTTGGCTGAAAATGGTGAGCGTGTTCTTATGATTGACATGGACGGACAGAAAGCAAACCTTACTTTCTTTGCTGGTATAGACCAGTACGACAATTTAAAGACTATGGTTCATGTGCTGAAGCATGACGGAGATATTACTGAAACTGTTCTTGAAGTCACCGCCAATCTGGACATTGTACCAGCGACCGCCGAAGTTTCTTCCATCGGTATGGAGTCCAAGGTCAGCAAATTCCGTAAAGCACTGAAAAGCCTTGATGATTTCTATGACTACATTTTCATTGATGTAAGCCCTACCCCAAACTGGAGCCATTACCTTTCCTTGTCTGTTTCTGACTTTGCGGTGGTGGTAATGCTTCCTGACCTTGCTTCCCTTGAAGGTAATAAGGGTGTATTTGAAACTGTTGAGGAAATTACAGAGACTACTAACCCAAATCTGAAAATAGCTGGTATTCTGATGAATAAGGCGGTCAGCAGGACAGTTCTTGCTAAACAGGTGCTTGAAATGGCTGAGGAAATGGCACAGGAAAATAATACGAGGGTATTCGATACCAAAATCAGAAATGCGGTGGTTTTATCTGAAAATATCAGCAATAATGAGGGTGTTACCAGCTATTCCCCAAAATCTCCTGCTTCTGATGATGTGCGTGATTTCGTAAAGGAACTTGAAAAGGCGGTGGCTGAATAATGGCAAAAGTGAAGGATTTCAAAAGCAAGTTTAACGCAAGAAAAGAAACTGAAAAACCTAAAAAAGTATCTAAATTTTCTAGTTTTACTGAGAATGAAGCAGTAGAAGCCGTTGAGGAAAAAGAGGAAAAAGCAGAAATTTCCGCTCCTGCCCCAGCTTCCGAAAAAGAAAATTTCAAGAATACCAAGACCACCAAAAATACCAAAAGTATAAAGATGGGCTTTTCTAATTCTAATTTTCTTTATCTTACAGAAGCTTCCGAAAATCTCGGTGTAAGCAAGTCCTATATAGTTAATAGATTGGTTAATACTCTTGACAGTGAAGCCATAAGCAACTATATAAATAAAATGCCTATCCCACCATCTAAAGACATGGTCGCCAAGAAAAAAGGTTCACCGCTTCCACGTATAAATATAATCTTCACTTCTGACACACATTCCATACTTTCTAATGAAGCTGAAAAGCACAATCAGACTTTAACACAGTATGTAAACATTTTATTAGACTTTGTTAGAAATAAGTAGCTTATAAGCATTATGTAAGTTATTTATAAGTATTTTGTAAGTATGTTATAAGTAACATACAAGTATTATACAAGTAACATATTTTTACCGATAAAATAAAAGAAATACCGCTACTTTATTTTTAAGTAACGGTATTTTTTATTGAAATTAGCGTATTAAATTTTAATTTTCTTCGTACATATAATCGCTATCGGTGATTAGATTGCCCTGCTCCATCTTCTTCATCACGCTCTGCATGGTGTGAGGTGGTTCTGTATTTTTATTTCCTGTATTATTCTTTTTCTTTTCATCAATACAGAAGAAAATAGACTTCTTGTCATCCCAATAAATTTTAACAGTCTCATAGCTTCCGCCTGGTTCTCTGTTCTTGCGAATAAGAATTTCTGTGAGGTTGTCCGTCTGCCCATCATTCTTGTAATAATCATCACGATACAACATCATAATTACATCGGCATCCTGCTCTATTGCTCCTGAGTCTCTAAGGTCGGACATCATAGGACGTTTGTCAACTCGGCTCTCAACGCTTCTGTTTAACTGTGCCAATGCTACAACAGGGATTTCCAATTCTTTTGCTAATAGCTTCAATCGCCTTGATACATACTGGACACATTCCTGATTGCTATGGAATTTTTCAGTGGCTTCGATTAACTGCATATAGTCAATAAAGAGTATATCTATATTGCCTTGATTTTTCTCCCTGCGGATTTCGTTGCACATAAAATCTATCTGAGATACCTTGTCAGACATTTTTAGAGGTGCTTCATAGATTTTGGAAGCGGATAGCATTATCTTGCTCCATACACTGTCTGGAAGCTTTTCATTAGGTTCACGACCTAAAACAGTCTGATAATCTACTTTAGCCTCGGAGCAGATAAGCCTTTCCATAAGCTGATTATTAGACATTTCCAAATTGTAAAACTGTACTTTATATTTTCTCTCTACCGCTAACTGACGTATTAAATCAAGGGTAACTGCGGTCTTTCCCATATGGGCACGACCTGCAATTATATAGACTTTTCCCTTTTTAAAGCCCCTTATCGCCCTGTTAAGTGGCTCCCAGCCTGTCAGAAGTCCGTAGTTGTTGCCTGTCTCGATATCGGCAAGCGTTTCCGTAACGATGGTGGAAGCTGGTTGCATACTGGTTTCACCGCTACCACTGTCTATATTATTCAAGGCAAGTTTGGCTTTCTCCAAAAGTTCCTCTGCAGAGAGTTCCGTTTTGCCTATCATACCCGACAAATCATTCAAGGTATACCACAATCTGCGTTCTAAGGCTTTTTCCTTGACGATTTTAGCATAATAACCTACATTGGCGGCAGTCGGAACAGCATTCAAAAGACGAGTTAAAAGCGTAGGCCCGCCTGCCTCGTTCATGAGATTATTCTTTATTAGGTATTCAGATACAGTAACTATGTCAACAGGTATACTATGAAGTTGCATAATCCTTATGGCTTCAAAGATTATACTGTGATCCTTGCGGTAAAAATCGTCTTTTGTCAGCTTATTGGAAGCATAATAAATAGCTTCATCGTTAATCAGCATAGCACCGATTACCGCCTGTTCTGCTTCGATATTGAAAGGGAGTACGACAACATTACTCATACCGCAACCCCCGATTCAACAAATCTTTTTACCATAGAGGAGTCCCTACCCAAGAAATCTAAGAATCTATCCAGTGATTCCTTTGATACTGGTTTTTCAGGCTTGTCAGGGATAACGATATTAGCAGGAAGTCCGTTACTGTCGAACTTAACAGGCTCTTTCTTGATTGAACTGGTATTCAAAATGGTGAGCATTTTACGTTCAAATTCTATTTTGTTAAGCTTCACGCCCTTGAAATTCTTGATATATGCCTTGTTGGTGTCAAAGTCGGCATACTTCCAGTTGTATGGCTGTAAGCTGAAAAATTCGGCAACTTCCTCAATAGTCCATTCCCTTCTTGAATTGTCGTAACGGCTGAAAAATGCCTTTGTAACTGCTTCGTACTTCTTCGCCATGATGTAATTTTTGTCGTTTGAAAGGTCTACGTTTACATTCTCGGCTACTACTGCCACTGTCTCGGCTACTGGTGCGGTTGCGGTTTCGTGAACGGCTTCCTCATGCTGATGAACAGGCACAGGAATTTCAACGGTATTAGTCTTGTATGTGGTACTATTAGGAACATCACTTACAGTATTAGCCTTGAAATCCTTGTTCTTTTTGTTCTTTCTGAAGCTAAGTTCTGCAATTTCGCACTGGTATTCCTCGGCTACCGCCTTTCTGCGGTTCTCGGCTACTTCCTTGTTATGCTGATGAATGGCATCTATTGCCTTATAATCATCTTCCAGAAGTTTCCTAGCCTTTGCGGTCATAATATAGATTGCACATTTATTTTCGTGAACACCTATTTTCTTAATCCAGCCATCTTCTACAAGCTGTTTACGACCTTTCTTAATGGCTACTTCTGAACACCTCATTGTAGCTGCTAAACGCTCCACGCTGATATAACACTGCTGGCTTTCCTCGGTATAGCTTGCAAACATAACGCTCATCAGCTGACCATTACGAGGGATAGACCAAAATACAGTATTGATACCCAACCACCCCATAGGCTCTATAATTCTTTCTGTTGGCTTTGCGTTGTTTAATAATTCCTTGATATTTGCTGACATAATAAAAAACCTCCTCGATGATAGTCATACACCACATCTAGGAGTCACTTTTTCTATATCAAAACAATCTTAGAAAATATCTATGTCAAAACACTATAAAAAGTGCTATAAATACACTAAGTATAT
>CALZDE010000194.1 GCA_945637225.1 uncultured Selenomonadaceae bacterium | reverse complement strand
TTTTTTATTTCTGTCAGAAAAGCATTTGAAGCCTTGGAAAAGACCTGATATTTCTTCCATATCAGTGACAGGCCTATTTCCAGCCTTGGAGACAATAGTCTAAAACAAAGCTCGCTGTCACCAGAAGTATTTATCAGCCTGTCAAAACCAATAACATAGCCTAATTTTTCCTTTGCCATCTGTGACGCATTATAAATAAGGTTATATGTAGCTACTATTTTGAGCTCAGACCAGTCCCTTGCCATCCATGCATTAATGGCTTTTACTGAGGTTATCTGATGAGGTACTATTAATGGCTTATCAATTAAATCCTCTGGAACAATTTCATTCTTTTCACTTAAAGAACTGCTTTTATGCATTAAAACACCCCATGTATCCTTCATAGGAAGTGGCAGGCAATTATAATTGTCTTCATATCTTTCCACAGAGCCTACTACAAGACCAAAATCTATAAGTCCCTTATCCAAACGGCTCATAATATGTTCTGCATCACCACTGTATAAATGATAATGTATATGAGAATTTTTTTCTTGCAGTCTCTGTGCTACTTTTGCTAAAAATGATATAGCTTCTGTTTCAGCACAGCCAATGTAAACATCACCGTTTATATTTTCATCAGAGGACATTATTTCCGAACGTGTTTTTTCCATCAAAGAAACTAATTCCTCTGCTCTTTTGCGCAATAATATACCATCCTCAGTAAGAGTTATCTTCTTACTGCCACGAATTAAAAGCTGTTTTCCTAATTCTTCCTCAAGCTCTCTCATCTGACGGGATAAAGGAGGCTGAGTCATATTAAGCAGTTCTGCCGCCTTGGTAATGCTTTCAGCCTTTGCTACCATAAGAAAGTACTGTAAAACTCGTATATCCATTTCAAATCATCCCCCATTCATCTATTATTATACATCCGAAGCATATACTTTTCAAGTATGAATAAACATTTAATATATGTATTTGATATTTGTATACGGTTAAAGTAAAATACTATCAGATGTTAATTTTAATACATGACTACGGAGGTATATACTAATGGAAATAACTGCTCAGGATGTTATCAATGGATATAAAACAGGTGAAAAAAGTGATGAGGTTAGAAAGTTCGCTAATCACTTGTATCAGGAAGCCATAAGAATAACCGTAAATCTCAACAATAGCTACCATACTCCTGAAGAAATCATTGAAATCATGAGTGAACTGACAGGAAAACAGATAGATGGAAGTTTCCGTATGTTCCCACCATTTTATACTGACTTCGGCAAAAATACCGTCTTTGGCAAGGATGTGTTTGTAAATTCTGGGTGTCATTTCCAGGACCAGGGTGGCATTGAAATCGGTGATGGCTCCCTTATCGGTCATAATGTTGTTTTAGCAACTATTAATCATGATTTAAAGCCACGAAACAACAGAAAAAATAATTATGCTCCAATAAAAATAGGCAAGCACGTATGGATTGGCTCTAATTCAACTGTTTTGCAGGGTGTAACAGTAGGTGACTGGGCTGTTATAGCCGCTGGTGCAGTAGTAACTAAGGATGTTCCCCCTATGTCAATCGTAGGCGGTGTTCCAGCAAAGGTTATACGCTATCTCACCGAAGAAGAAAGAGCTGGCTATACTGAAGAATAATCAGTAAAAATTAATACTATTCACCAATATAAAAAGGAGTCTGCTCATAATGACAGGCTCTCTTTTAATGTCACTGACTAAGTATTTCATTCATATAAGTTTCGTATTCTTCCAAGCTTTTGCATTTCATAATCTTTTTAAATAATTTCCTGTGCTCTACATAAAGTCCCTGTCCAAGATATGCCCATATTTCCTTTAATTTATAAAGTACAGGCATTTGTCCAGAAAATTTGTTTGTATATTCATTCTGTAATTTACATAACATTATGCGGACTTCTTCGTTGGAAGCCCCATATTTTTTTATATCCTCAGCATTAAAAGATGTATTTTCCCCACCAGCTATTTTTCTAATTAAGGCTGGGTCTTTCAAAATACCTCTGCCTATCATTACACCCGAAATATTATTTGTGGAATGTTCTTTTATAAGATTACATAATTCTATATATTCCTCTACGCTGTTAATATCTCCATTATAGCAGACAGGCATTTTTGCGGTACTCAATGCTTCTATAAAAACATCTCTGTGAGGAATGCCCTTATAGACCTCTCTCATAGTGCGTGGATGAATGGTCAGCTCCTTAATAGGATATTTATTGTATATATCCATTACTTTACCAAATTCATCAGGGCTTTCCACACCTATTCTAGTCTTAATAGAAATGTTTTCATCACCGTCTTTATAAATGCCATCAAGAAAGCTATCCAATTTTTCCAAATCACGCAAAGCACCAGAACCACGCCCTCTTGAGGTAACAGTTCTTGCAGGACAGCCAAAATTAATATTTATTTCATCATAGCCAAGTGACCTCAGTTTTTCCTTTGCCTTAACAAAGTCCTCTACACATACCGTCATAACCTGTGGAACCAGCTTATAATTTTTATTGTTTTCAGGTGAAATCTCATTTTTTTCTTTATCTGTAACGCCCTTCTTCGAGCAAAGAGCTAAAAATGGAGTGTAATATTTATTGACTCCTGTACCAAAACATTCATTAAAGATATTTCTAAATATATATCCTGTAATGCCTTCCAATGGTGCTACGTAAAAATTCATCAAAAATCTTCCTTCTAATAAAATATCAAACAGACCAATTGCTCAGCCTGTTTGATAATTTGCAAAAAATATTAAATATTACTCAGTAACAAAAGTATTGTAAATTGCCTTGGTTGCGGTTTCAAAATCCTCATTTCTAACACCAACAATGATGTTCAGCTCGGATGAGCCCTGATCAATCATCTTAATGTTAATACCAGCATTAGCCAAAGCATTGCAAAGCTTGCCAGCAGTACCGCTTGCAGACTTCATGCCACGACCTACAACTGCAACAAGTGCCAGACCAGACTCAATTTCAATTGCATCAGGTGCTGCAAGACGATGAATAGCAGATATAACCTTCTGCTCCTTGTGCATGAATTCATCCTCATGTACTACAACGGTCATTGTATCTATACCAGATGGCATATGCTCAACAGAAATCTGATTTTCCTCAAAAGCCTGCAATACCTTACGGCAGAAGCCAATTTCGGAATTCATCATTGCCTTGGAAATGAATACTGTACAGAAATCCTTCTTGCCAGCGATACCAGTAATAACCTGTTCCTGCTTACGGGCTGTAGTTTCTACAATCCATGTTCCCTCATCGGAAGGGATGTTGGTATTTCTGATATTAATAGGAATACCGCACTGTCTAACAGGGAAAATTGCATCCTCATGCAGTACAGAAGCACCCATGTAAGAAAGCTCTCTCAGTTCTCTATAAGTAATAAATTTAATTGGTTTTGGATTTGGCACGATTCTTGGATCAGAAATAAGGAAACCAGATACGTCAGTCCAGTTTTCATAAACATCTGCTCTTGCAGCCTGTGCTACGATAGAACCTGTTACATCAGAACCGCCTCTTGAGAAGGTCTTAACCTTGCCATTTTTGCCCAATCCATAGAAGCCAGGAATAACTGCTCTATCATACTCAGCCAGCTTTGCGGCAAGAACCTTCTCAGTCTTGTAGCTATTGAGCTTGCCTTCTTCATTGAAGAAAATAACTTCAGCAGAGTCAATAAACTGAATGCCCAGGTAAGCCGCCATAATTTTACCATTGAGGTACTCACCGCGAGAAGCAGCGTAATCCTTCTCTGGTTCTTCTCTAAGAGTTTTAGCAATTACCTCAAAATCACTGTCTAATGAGAAATCGCTAAGACCAAGACCTTCAATAATCTCATCATATCTAGCCTTAATAGCCTTTATCTCATCATCAATATCTTTTCCCTCGCATGCTGTCTGATAAACATGCAAAAGCATATCTGTAACCTTAGTATCATCTGAAAATCTCTTGCCAGGTGCAGAAGGAATAACATATACTCTTGACTCATCAGCCTGAATAATTGCTCCAACCTTCTTGAACTGCTCTGCGCTTGCCAGTGAACTTCCACCAAACTTTACTACCTTTTTCATTTTGCTCTCCTCGTAAATATATTTGTCTATTGTTTAAATCCACCTTTGTTATTATAACACATTAATTAAAGAAAATACAACAAGTATTTTCAACCTGTGACAGTGTTTCATTATAACGCCCTCAATCATGAAAATGCAACAAGCATTTTCTTCCTATGACAG
>CALZDE010000193.1 GCA_945637225.1 uncultured Selenomonadaceae bacterium | reverse complement strand
CTCTCTGAACTTCATTGTCGTACAATATAGCATTCAGTCGATTATATTGTGTCTCATTAACAACGCCTTTCTCGCGAAGTTTTTCTAAAGCTTCTCTTGCAGCTTCATTAGCACTACCATCATCTTCTTTACTTACATTAGGATTTCTGACCTTGTTTTGAGCTTCTTTTATGAGATTAATCACGCCTTGTATTTTATGTGCGTCTCCAGCACTTAATGTATTTTCAGTAGTTTTTATTGGATTTTTGCCAGTGAAGCCGGTTGCGTATAATGCTGCATTAGCCATAGCGCTTTTATCATCCATTCCACCAGCTTTAAGAGCAGTGTAAATCTGATTAAATCTCTCGTTATATACAGCCTGTCGTTGAGCCTGCTGGATTGCTGCATTGTCATAAGCAACCATGCGATTATACTTATAAGCATCTGCCCTATCTTCAAAACCATACTGATGATTGATAGCGGCATTTCTCTCATGGTACCTCTGTTGAGTAGCAGCGTTTTCTTTTGCGTATCCCTGCTGGATTGCTGCATTCTTGCGTCCCTGTTCCATCTGCCATCTGTTAGCAGGATTAGCATTAGCACCGAGCCACATATTAGCTAGCTCCGGATCATCATTCTTCATCAAACCAAGCAACTGCAAACCATAGTCATTGAGAGAACCATCATCAGCATATCCATAAGCACGCATGCCTTCCTGATAACGGGCTAACTGTTCAGCTTGATACCTTGCCGCACGTCTGCCAGCTTCCTCTCTTGCATCATCTTTCCAATAACCCTGTTTGCGAAGCTTATTGTATTCCTCATTGTAAACATCATCAGCAGTCTTGTAACTGTCAATAAGGTTCTTGAATCCATTTTGATTGTCTATTGCGAAGTTCTTTGCTGCTTCGGTAAGACTTACGCCCGGCCCGTAGCCTTCAAGATTATAACCTAAACCATCGTAAATAGACCTGGCTAAATCAGCTTTTTGCGCTGCCTGGTCTCTAGCAGTCAAAAGATTTGCACGCTTAGCCTCATCGTTTTCAGACATGGCCTGCTTATTGTAATTGTCATATTCAGTTTTGTAGCGAATGAGGTCAGAAGCAGCATTCTTCTCGCCACTGCTTTGAAAACCGCTACCGAGAAGTCCCTGCACAAGACCTTGCTTTATATCTTCCTGCTGTTGAGCCTGTTGTCTAGCCTGCTCAGCCTGTGCATAAGACTGAGCAGCACTACGAACAAATTTATCTAAATCGTAAGCGTTACGACTGTTGTCAATAGCTGTGTTAGTGGCACTGTTTACCATGTCAGTCCCATTACTGGGAGTACCACCTAATAAACCTTTTAAGAAGCTGTTAGGCATAGCCACAATGCCACCCCCTTATTTATTCCAATAGCGTTTGTTGCCATAATACTCGCCAGTAGAAAATCCTAAATTAGACATTCCAAACGGAGCTTTGACACCGCTCAATGAATCCGGTGTAGGAACATTTATGGTATCCTGCTTTGTATCGCTAGGGTAAGAGTTCCAAGCCGCCATTACTGTACTTTTATCAAAAGGCATAGGATTATCTGAAACATTCTGATTATCCCTTTTCTGCTTGCCACGTTCATAGTAATTGTCCATGTACTTACCGAAAGCATTGCCAAGCAGTTTACCCAGTGCAAAACCAACCATCGTATCAGGACTGGCGTTCTGAGCTGCACCAAGCATTGATAAATCCTGCTGTCTACGCTGGGCAAGAGCCAACATTTGCTGCCACTGGTTCGCCGCCGCTTTTTCTTCAGGTCTCATGTTGCCTGTATTGTTTATAGCCATTATTATCGCCTCCCATTAAAAGCCTGTCCTAATTGATAGTACGGTGTATTCTGCCACGCAAATTTGCCTACTGAGTTAGCACCATTCAAAAACTTATCCCACATCGAATGACTCATCGCTCCTGCTTCCGAGGCAAGCTGAGAAGCATCACCAACCGCTTTTGCTCCCTCTACTGCATTTTCTGCACCTTTTGCTACGCTTTCTGCACCTTCCGCACCGCCGGAAGCACCGCCAGTAGCAAACATTAAACCTAAAGACAAGAGCTGTCTCTTTTGTGCATCCTGCTTTGCTTGCTGTTGTGCTGCTTCCTGCATTGAGTTTTGTGCCTGCTGAGTCTGTTGCTGCTGGAACTGCATTGCAGAATTAAGCAGGTCACTGTCTGCCTGCTGAGCATATTGAGCCATGCTATCGGCACCATTGGCACTATTCTGCATTAACTGCAAATATCTAGGATTGTTTCGTTCCATTTCAGGACCTAAAAAACCTCTAACTGTACTAATCATCACAAGAGACCTCCCATCAGTCCACTAAGCAAGCCACCACCGCCTGATGTCTTAGTCGTGCTTGTAGAAGTTCCCTTCCCGGCAGCCGCTGCTAATGCAGAGGTTCCAGCACCATTAAGTCCTAATGAAGCATTCCAAAGATTAAGTGCAGGAGCTTGCGCCGCTTCTTGTGCAGCAGCTGCTGTGGTAATATCACTTGTAGCATTATTGACAAGAGAATTATAAATATCAGCGTTAGTACTATTAGCGTTAAGCGTATTAGAATACTTATCCTTAGTAAGTCCTTGTAATGTGGAAATGTTATTAAGGTAATTCTGTGCTAAAGAATCAGCTGTATTGCTTTCAATGTCATTAAGAGCCTGGTTAGTTACAGAACTATTTATTACGCCTCTGTTAGCAAGCCCATTTAAAGTGTTGCCCAATGTGCTTTTCATTGATGAAGATATTGCATTGCTCATATTTTTTAAATATGCTGCTGGCAATTCACCATTCTGTAAGCCACTCAAAGCAGCATTTGCAGAATTAGCTGCTTCTGCATTGCTACCTGTCAATGCGGACATACCTGCATTAGCGTTACTAATCTGCTCTTGTGCCTGCTTATTCAGACCGTTAAAATCAACCTGTACCGTTCCGAGCGAACCAGCTAATAATTTCCTCGCAGTATCATTAAGCCACAAACTATTTGGAGCTACTGCATCCGCATAATTCGCCTGTGCTTTTTGAAGCTGCAATTCGTACTCCGACGGAGTGTATGACTGCTGATTGACTGTGGTCCCACCACCACCGCCAAAGAGCTGTAAATCAAATTTAAAGTTAAGCCTCATTTCATATCACCTCATGGTTCCCAGGTAACAAAGTAACCTTCAATACCATTCTCTATATCTGTGAACGCCGGTGATACCCACCCTTTACCGCCGTTATTATTAATACATTCATACCGGCTTTTACCATCAGACAAAATATCTTCCTTGATAATCTTATAGCCTAAAAGCCGTATGTATGCCTTTATTTGCCGTCTTATACACCATGTACCGCACATACTATAATTTAATTTATGTGCTAAGTCTTCAATCTTTTCACGCCAGAATTTAATGTCACCACACATACAACGAGCCACCACCATATTTTCCAGCGTAGCTATTTCACAAAAACCTTTATCTGGCAGAAAGAAAAGTCCGTAGCGTTTATCTGCTACGAACTTAACCCCCGTTTTCTTCTCGTATCTATTTACCCAATATAAAAACTTTTCGCTATCCATGAAGCTCACCCCTGATATTCAGGGTCAGCCTTTAACATTTCTTCTACCTGAGTACGCCAAAGAGATGGCACCTGCTCAATAGTCATCACGCCTGCCTTAATACGTTTTACATATAATTTAGCCATAGTATATCACCCCTTGTTAATAATTTCAGCTAACTCAATAATTGCAGTTTCCAAATCTGAAACAGAAGTTGCATTACTGTTTATACATTCACCTAATTCAATTGTAGCGGTTTCAACATCATCGATATGCCTTCCGTTAATATTGGTTTCAGACATAATCTCTTTTTCTACTGGCGATACTAACATTTCTTCATACTCATATACAGTATACTCTTTGCCCTCAATATCGTTCTTAGTTACTTCTTTAATGTTGCGGTGGAGAAGATAACGATCATGAGCCACTTTCTGTACTTCTAATGGCTTTTCGTTTGAGCTCGACTTTATCCACATATCTTTTACTCCTTTCGCTGATTATTTTTCTACATACCTTATGACGCACTTTGCTTTCTATGTATTTCATGTAAGCCTTATAGACATTATAATGTCTAAATCTGCCTGCATAAGAAATCATTCTTTGAGCATCATAGATGGTTATTGTGTTTTTCTTGCTTATTCTGTTAGCTGCTCTTTTGGCTCTCAGGAAAACATTCGGTTTTAATACTACTTTATCTCTAGAAATAGTTGCTCCTATATAA
>CALZDE010000192.1 GCA_945637225.1 uncultured Selenomonadaceae bacterium | reverse complement strand
AATAAGGAATGAAACTTAAAAGCAATAGCTTTTTATAAGTTTTCAGTAACGGTTAGAAAAATGAATAGTTTGAAGGTAGCACATAAGATTATCCTCATGGTGATTGTCGCTGCCGTAGGATTAGTCGTAGTCGGCTTTGTGGGGTTCCGTTCCCTAGGGGTCACAGGTGATGAATTGAAAAGAATGTATGACAGGGAATTGACCGCAGTTTCTTATTTGGGTGAAGCCATTGAAAGAATGCGTGTAATTCAGGTACGTTCTATGCAGGCTGTTGCTGACCCTTCCCGAACAGAAGAAGTAAAAAAATTACAGTTAGAGGATATCCAATCTTTTGATGAAGTATGGGCAAAGTATGAAGCTGTTACAGCTGATAAACCTGACTCCAAGGCTGAAAATGAGAAAATTACCAGCTTGTGGAAGGAGTTTAATGTGTCAGTTCCTGCTGTTATTACAGCTGTAGAAAGTGGCGGTTCTGCCGCTGGCTTAGCAGAGTATAACCGTAAAGGCAAGGATGATGTAGTACAGCTTCGTAACAGCTTAAATGAATTAAAAGAAAAGATAGCAGCTGATGCAGCGGCTACAAATGCGAAAAATGAAGAGGACAGTGCTTCAGCAATAAAGCTAATGATTGCAGCTACTTTAATCTGTCTGCTTTTGTTATTGGCAAGTGCGGTTGTATTGATAAAATCTGTAAGAGAGCCTTTATCTGAGATGATTAACATCTGCAAGAAGCTGGGCGAAGGTAATTTCATACCGGATAGTAATGCGACTATCCGAAGTGATGAATTTGGTGAAGCTCAGAAGGCTTTGCATGATATGACTGTAGCTGTTAATAAGTTTTTATCTGAGGTGGCCAGAGTGGCAGAGCAGATGGCGGCGGCTTCTGAGGAGCTTAATGCCAGTGCTATGCAGTCAGCTGAGGCAGCTAATACTATTGTAGCATCTATTTCCGGTTCCAATGAAATAATGATTAAACAGCAGGGGGTTGTGGATAAGGGCAGTGAATCTGTAGTTCATATTGCAGACAGTGTATCTGGAATCAGTGCTGCTTCCCGTCAGGCAGCTGACAATTCCCGCATAGCGGCTAACAAGGCTGTTGATGGCGGCAAGGCTATCGAGATAGCTGTAAATCAGATTCGTGGCGTAGAGACCACCGTTCAGTCTACTGCAATCCTGGTGGATAAGCTGGGCGAGCGTTCTCAGGAAATTGGTGCTATTGTAGATGCGATTTCTGATTTGGCAGGTCAGACCAACCTCTTGGCCCTGAATGCGGCTATTGAGGCGGCTCGTGCTGGTGAGCAGGGACGTGGTTTTGCAGTGGTAGCTGAGGAAGTCCGTAAGCTGGCTGAAGAATCTCATTCTGCGGCTCAGAAAATCAGCATGCTTATCAATGATATTCAGACTGATACTGGCAAGGCAGTAGAATCTATGAATGAAGGCCGTGACATTGTGGTTCAGGGTGCGCATTCAGTAGATGAATTACGCCATGTATTCCACGAAATTCAGGATATAGTTGCAGAGGTATCTGGCAAGGTAGGCAATGTATCGAAGGCTGTAGCAGTTGTTTCTGGCGAGGCTGATGATATTAAGCTTAAAATGCAGGAAATTGAAAATGGCTCCAACAGGGTAGCCGATGAAATGCGTTCTATAACAAGTGCAACAGAAGAGCAGTCTGCTTCCTCTGAGGAAATAGCGTCTGCTTCTGAAGCATTAGCAAAACAGGCTCAGGATGTACAGTCAATTTTGAACAGCTTTAAATTCTGATATTTTTCTATATATGCTTTTTCAGGGTGTCATTTAGTGATAAATGGCACTCTTTTTTATGTTTTCAAGGTAATTTTTTCATTTATTTTACTAAATTCTATTGTAAAATTTAAAAAAATAAGTTATATTATATGTTATGGTATTATGTTTTTGTTTATTGCTTTTGTAATATACTCATTGTGAAAGTATTGAGAGGAGTTTTTTCATGTTTGGAATGTCTATTGACATTGGCGTTGATTTAGGAACGGCAAATGTTTTAATATATATAAAGGGTAAGGGTATTGTTTTAAGAGAGCCTTCTGTAGTAGCTGTTGACAGAGACAGTAACAGTGTTTTGGCAGTAGGTGAGGAAGCCAGAAAAATGATTGGCCGTACCCCAGGCAATATTGTTGCAATTCGTCCTCTGCGTGATGGCGTTATTGCAGATTATAGCATTACTGAGGCTATGCTGAGATACTTCATTGACAAGGTAGCTGGTCACAGCTTTGCTTTCCGTCCTCGTATAATGGTATGTATTCCTTCTGGTATTACTATGGTGGAGCAGAGAGCAATACAGGAGGCGGCAGAACAGGCAGGAGCACGTCAGACTCAGCTTATAGAGGAGCCATTGGCAGCTGCTCTTGGTGCAGGACTGGATATTTCTGAAGCCTATGGTTCTATGGTAATAGATATCGGTGGCGGTACTACTGATGTTGCAGTTATTTCTTTGGGCGGAATTGTTCTTAGCAGCAGTATTCGTATAGCTGGCGATAAGTTTGATGAAGCTATCATTGATTATGTGAAGAAGAACTTTAATCTCATGATTGGCGAGCGTACTGCAGAGAATGTTAAAATGACTGTCGGTGCAGCTTTTGCTGAGGCAAGAGATGTAAAGATGGATATCCGTGGCCGTGACCTGTTGACTGGTCTGCCTAAAAATATGGAGGTAAATACTGCCCAGATCAGTGAAGCATTATCTCCTTATGTAAGCAAGATTGTCAATAGCGTGAAGAAGGTATTGGAGGACTGCCCACCAGAATTGGCAGCAGATATTATGGATAGAGGTATTATCATGACAGGTGGCGGTTCTATGCTTTATGGCCTTGATGACCTGATTCGCCGTGAAACCATGATACCTACCAGCTTGGCAGAGGACCCTCTTTCCTGTGTGGTACTTGGAACTGGCAAGGCATTAGACCACTTTGACAGTCTTGATAATAATCGTTCTTTTGGTTTTGGCAATAGATAAGCGTTAAGGGGGAAATACTATGTGGCGTGGACTTTATACTGCGGCATCAGGTATGGTTACTGAAATGTATCGTACTGATAACGTTGCTAATAATTTATCAAATGCAAATACTACTGGCTTCAAGCGTGCTCAGGTAGCAGTAAAGGAATTTGCACCAATGCTTTTGCACCGCATTAATGATAAAGATGCAAAAACAACTGATGTTACAAAGATAAAGCAGTTTTCAGTAAATCCAGAGATTGGGCCTGTTGTCGGTATCTTAGGCAGAGGCTCTGACGTAGCAGAGATAGCAACAGATTATACTCAGGGCAGTCTTATGAGTACAGGAAATCCTCTCGATTTAGCTATTTCAGGCGAAGGATATTTTTCCATTCAGGCAAGAAATGGAGATATCACCTATACCAGAGATGGTAATTTTTACCGTTCCAACGATGGTACTTTAGTAAATGTAAACGGTGAGGCTGTTCTTGATACCAGAGGACGCTCCATAACTATTCCAGCCGAATATACTACTGTTGTTGTCGGTCCAGAGGGACGAATTTCAGGAAGTATAGACGGAGTTAATAATGCGGAGATTGCACAGCTTCAGTTTGTGGCTTTTGATAATCCAAGAGAACAGCTGGAAAAGATAGGCAACAATCAGCAGTATCGTGCCAGAGCAGATATAAATCCAGTGCCAGCTACAGGCAGTATTCAGCAGGGAATGCTGGAGAGAGCAAATACCAATGTCGTGGACGAGATGGTAGAAATGATTGCATCATATCGTGCTTATGAGGCTAATTCAAAAGCGGTTGTGACACAGGATTCCCTTTTGGACAAGGCGGTAAATGAAGTAGGCAGAGGAACCTGATAATAATTAAGTTTTTGTGCTGATTTTACGATGTAATAATAAGGGTAATTATTGATTTTTAATGTGTATATTGACATAGAAGGAGAAATGACCTATGATGAGATCTTTGTGGTCTGCGGCTTCTGGTATGAAGACTCAGCAGCAGAATATGGATGTAATTGCGCACAATCTTGCAAATGTAAATACTACAGGTGCAAAGAAACAGCGTGCTGAATTTCAGGATTTGATTTATCAGAATATACGTCAGGCTGGTGCTGACAGTGGCGATGGTACTACCTATCCTACTGCTATGCAGATTGGTCTTGGTGCAAGACTTGCGGCAACTAATCGTATTTTTTCTCAGGGTAATATTCAGACTACCGATAATAATACAGATATTGCCATTCAGGGAGAGGGTTTTTTCCGCATAACCATGCCTG
>CALZDE010000191.1 GCA_945637225.1 uncultured Selenomonadaceae bacterium | reverse complement strand
TAAATACCTTCTTTTCACTATTGACGGCACAGCCACATAAGCCAATGCAGAATACTATACACAAAAGAAAGCTTATACATTTTTTCCAATGAAACATAGGCTATCTATCCTCCAAGATACTATGAAATTTCCCTTCTATAACTTCCTTGCGTGTAATCCTCAGTATGGGAATACATACATCATCCATTTGCTTATTCATAATAGCATCAATGTCACGGCTGGAATAGTAATCCCCCCCAACAGGTAACATCAATCCCATAATATTACGCCTAAAGGCTTCCATCAGATTGTCAATGCAGTAATAGCCCATATAATATTCCGCTGGTACGATAAGTTCATCTATTTCTCCTGTCATCAGACGGTAAACATCCGCCTTTTTTATATGCTCTGCAGTAATATTCTCAATACCGTCATAATAAGCTGTACCAGCATTAATGATATT
The DNA here is from genome assembly GCA_945637225.1 of uncultured Selenomonadaceae bacterium. Lineage (GTDB taxonomy): Bacteria > Bacillota > Negativicutes > Selenomonadales > Selenomonadaceae > CAMCDL01. Next base: position 3,828 of record CALZDE010000191.1, on the reverse strand, counting down.
ATTCTCGTATGCCTTATCATTCAATACCAGTGCTGGCAGATAAGTACGAATCTCTATCTCCTCATAATTCCTGATAAACCGCTCTGGGTAAATGATAAAAACAGCCTTGCTTCCTATACTGCGTTCTTCTAGCATGGTATCCTCTAACTGTTTTTTATCCCAATCGCTAGCATAAAGCATATTAATTTTTATATTTTTCTCTCTGGCATTATCATTTATCCCCTGAACAACACCCTTCAATTCATATTTGGAATCAGCAGGCATTATCACAGCTACCTGAAATTCATTTTCTATATCAATCGTCCTGTCAAACAGCACCTTACTGCATGCAATAAGCATAATCAGCACCATCATACCCAAGACCATGTACATCTGCTTTCTATTCATTCTTTTCCACCCTAGGTATTACTATTTTCACTGTTGTACCCTCATCAGGCTCACTCTCTACCGTAATGCCATATTCCTCGCCAAAAATCAGCTTGATACGCTCATTTACGTTTGCTACACCGATACCAGAACCTTTGCTAGTAGGCTTAATCTTTATTTCATTTGTCTTGTTGTTCATAAGGGCTGTCACCTGTTCCTCAGTCATGCCAGCACCATTATCAGCTATTTCAAGACAGATATTTTCACCTGACTGATATACCCTTACGGATATTTCACCATCGCCATACATGCCATCCATACCATGATAAATAGCATTTTCCAAAATAGGCTGTAATGTAACCTTCGGACACAGATATTTATTCAGACTGTCATCCACGTCAATGAACACCTCAAATTTATCGTGGAAGCGTATCCCCTGAATTGACAAATAGCTGACTGCATGCTGTAACTCCTGCTCCAATGGTATCATATCCTGCCCCTTGCTGAGAGCAATACGGAAGAACTTCGCCAAGAGATAAACCATCTTCTCTGCCCCTTCGTACTGCTTGCCCTGAATCATCCAAATGATAGAATCCAAGGTATTATACAGAAAATGCGGTGAAATCTGTGCCTGCAACAGCCTTCGCTCCATGTGGCACTTTTCCTTTTCCTTACCGAGAATTTCTGCCATCAGAATTTCGATATGCTCTACCATCCTGTTGAAGCCGTTTTCCAAATGACGAAGCTCCCCCACTCCCTTCGCTGGTACTCTTACATTCATATCACCGGCACTAAACTTTTTCATCGCTTCATCAAGGTTGGAAATAGGACTTGAAATCTCATGGAACAGCACTATATCAATAATAGCTATCAGAAGTGCCATAATGCTGATAATCCACCATACCACCTGATAGGACAAAAGCTCCTGCCTGTGAACATCATTGAAGGAATTTACCATTACGACACGCCATCCGCTGTAACCGATATTATTCGTACCGATAAGCCAGCTTATATCATCAATATCCTGCATGATGTAATGAGTATCCGGAGCTATATAATCAAGGCTCCATTCTGTGCCTATACCGCTTTCCAGCTTTTTCTGATAGGGATGATAAACAATTTCATTTTTATCATTGATAAGATAGCAATAACTGCGTTCCGTATTCCCATAAGCATCTATAATGGAATAAATGTCCTTAGCCGTAAACTCCACCCTAAGAAAGCCCATCTGAATGTAACCATTGTTAATAATATCCACCATACAGCTGGCAGGAATGACACTGTTCATAGCACCGTTATTGAAGCTTATCTGAGGATTGCCAAAGAAAATCTTGCCTACATTATCCCTGACATCCTGAAAAACAGCTTTGTTTATTGCAGGGTTCTCATAATAATCTGAACTGCTCAGCAGAAGATTTCCCTCACTGTCATAAAGTGAAATACTGACTATACCGCTGTGCTTCTGATTGCAGAGAGCCACAAAATCCTGTTTTTTTACTGAAAGTGAGCTTCGGTTATCCTTGATTACTTTGTAGTAAATATTGTTAATCGTATCTATCATACGGTAGGTTTCACGCCCCACAGCATTGACGACAGCATTGGACTGACGCTCCATATCTGCCCTGCTCTGCCTGTACAGCATATCATTTACATAGCTTGATGCAACAGTCAGCACCACTGCCACCATCACCACCATAGTAATGACAATTACTGCCGGAAACCATACTCTTATACTAATTTTCTTATGCATTACTGTTTCTCATCTGCTTCCTGAAAATTGCTGGTGAAAGATTTTTCTGCTTCTTAAAGACATAGCTGAAATAATTTGGCTCCTGATAGCCTACCAGCTCACCTATTTCCCTGCTCTTTAAGTCAGTGGTCAAAAGCAGATGCTCTGCCTCTGTAATACGCTTCTGGGCAAGGTATATGGAAAAACTTGTCCCTGTCTGTCTCTTAAAAATCTTAGAAAAATGAGACGCACTTATATGAAGCTCCTGACAGATAGAATCAATAGAAATATCAGGATCGCGGTAATTCTTGTCCACATATTCCTTGACATGAAGGTCATCATTCATCAGCACATCATTATAATAGGTTACAGAATCGTCCTTCTGCAATTTGTTATAGCTGATAGCCTTCTTCGCCTGCTGATAAGACTCCTTCGCCAGTACTATATCATCTACCGGAATACCTGCACCACAGGAAAAAGCATAGCCAAAAAGCTTCTTGGCACTTACTGCCGCTTCCTCTAATGCCTTCAATACCAGCTGTACATCATCGCTCTTTTCCAAACAAATAAAGTAGAGCCAGCCCGCACCATTTTTCAGCATATATACCTTGCCAGCATTATTAAGCATATCCCTTATAATCTCCGTTACTGACATGGTATTAAGGGAATTACTGCTATCCTCTGGAATTTCTGCATAAATGACCTGTACAAAAGCACCTGGCAGGATAATCCCCACGTCCTCCAACTGAGATTTTTCAATAACTGCATCCTCATTATTTATCTGAAAAAGCCTTTCCAGCATATTTTTCTGAATAGCAGGCAGATTATCATTGTAAAGCTTCAACTGACGTTCCCTGCTGAGACGTGTCTCTATTTCATTCTCAATCTCATCATGCATACGCTTCAAAAGCCCCGTAAATTCCTCCAAATCCACAGGCTTCAAAAGATAATCCGACACCTCATAGCGAAGAGCCTTCTTAGCATAATTAAAATCATCAAAGCCGGACAAGAGCACAATCTTGATATTAACAAGATTTTCCCGCAAAATCCTAGCCAATTCCAAACCGTCCATAAAGGGCATTCTTATGTCACTTATCAGCAGATCGGGATGTATTTCCTTGATAAGCTCCAGTGCGTCCTGACCATTATCCGCAACAGCCACTAAATTGAAGCCAAAATCATTCCACGGAACCCCCTGCAACATCCCCATCAGCAGAGTTTTTTCATCATCAGCCAGCATAACAGTAAATGTACGCATACTATTCCCACTCCATTTATATGTATTCTTAAATATTAGAATACTATATCATAAGTAAAAAAACAAGTTTATTTTTTCAAACATATACATAAAAAAGTCCCCAAATGCGTAACACATCTAGAGACTAAGTAAATCAGCAGTATTAAAAAACAAGTAATAACCTTTAGATATCAGAAGCACAATGAGGGCACTTAGTAGCCTCGTCATGCACCTCGCTCTTGCAGTAAGGGCAGAGTCTAGGCTCCTTCTTTGGCTCCTCTGGCTTAACCATCAGACGGTTGACCTGCTTTACCAGCATGAAAATAGCAAAAGCTACAATCAAGAAGTCAATTACGGAATTTAAAAACTGACCATAAGCAATAACAGGCACATTTGCGGCTTTAGCCTCTGCTAAAGTAGTAACCTTGGTATCAGAGAGATTGTTGAACTACTCCCTCCTAACGCTTATGGCGTTTGAGGAGGGAGATTCCCACTT
>CALZDE010000190.1 GCA_945637225.1 uncultured Selenomonadaceae bacterium | reverse complement strand
AGCACCCAGCTCCTGAGCATTGCTCACGAACCGGAAGGTATTCGCCTGACCAGGTGTCCTGTCGGCATCGACTACGTTGATAATCATCTTTGTCATTTCTCATCAACCCCTCTAAAGCCGTCTAAACTTCTCGGCACCTTCTGATCAGCTTTTAAAGGCCGACCAAAATACATTATAGCGATAGAAATCGGTTTTGTCAAGGAAAAAAAATCTTTTTCTGAAAAAAATTACAGGTTCTTTAAAATTTCAACTATTTCAGAAATTGCATTTGCCTTTTCTACCATTTTAACTTCACCGGAACGGCGGATTTTTACTTCAACAGAGCCCTCTTCCAGTGCCTTGGGACTTACGGTGATACGCATTGGATAACCGATGAGGTCAGCGTCCTTAAACTTTACGCCAGCGCGCTCCTTGCGGTCATCAATGATAGCGTCTACACCCTGAGCTAAAAGGCCCTGATAAATTTCCTCTGCTACTGCCATCTGATCCTCGTTCTTAGCGTTTACAGGCACTACAATAGCCTCATAAGGAGCGATGGAACGTGGCCAGATGATACCGTCAGCATCGTTGTTCTGCTCAACAGCAGCAGCCATTGTACGGCCTACACCGATACCATAACAGCCCATCTGCAATGGCTTTTCCTTGCCGTTCTCATCTAAGAAGGTTGCATGGAGACTCTCGGAATACTTAGTGCCCAGAGTAAATACCTGGCCTGCCTCAATGCCACGGGTCATCTTTACAGGTGCACCGCAGTGAGGACATGCATCGCCTTCCTTAATCATGCGGATATCTGCTACGATTACATCCTTGAAATCACGCTTTGGATTTACGTTAATGAAATGGAAATCCTTTTCGTTGGCACCAGCACAAGCATTGTACATTCCCATTACAGTAGCATCTACAACAATCTTAGTGCCTTCCTTGATACCGATAGGGCTCATGAAACCAGCTACACCGCCAGCCGCAGTAATAGCCTCCTCATCAGCCATGCGAAGCTCAATAGCCCCCTCAATTAAATTGATTACCTTAACATCATTTACTTCATGGTCGCCACGAACAAAAGCTAATACCAGCTCATTAGTATCTGTCTGGAAAGCTACTGCCTTGATGGTCTTATCTAATGGCAGATTGAGATACTCTGCAACCTTTTCAATGGTATGAGCATCTGGAGTTGAAACCTTCTCCAATTCCTTCATTTCTTCCTCAGCAGAAGCAATCACCTTTAATTCTGCCTTTTCATCGGAAGCCGCATAATCGCACTCACTGCAATAAGCAATATTAGACTCGCCAGCCTCAGCCAGTACAGTAAACTCGTGGGAATGACCGCCACCTATAGCACCGTTATCTGCCTCAACAGGACGGAACTCAAGACCACAGCGGTTAAATACGTTGGTATAGGCATCATACATCTTCTTGTAAGAAACATTCATGCCCTCAACATCCTTATCAAAGGAATACATATCCTTCATGATAAACTCACGGCTGCGCATAAGGCCAAAACGTGGACGGCGTTCATCACGGTATTTATTCTGAATCTGATACAGGGAAAGAGGCAGCTGCTTATAGGAACGAACCTCGTCACGAATAAGAGTTGTAACCATTTCCTCATGGGTAGGTCCAAGACAGAAGCCACGGCCATGACGATCCTTTACACGCCACATCTCATCACCGTAAACACTCCAGCGGCCAGACTCCTGCCAAATCTCTGCTGGCTGTACGATAGGCATAGAAATTTCCTGACCACCAGCCTTATCCATTTCATCACGGATAATAGCCTCGATCTTTTTGATAGTACGCCAAGCCAGTGGCATATAGGTATAAAGACCGCCTGCCGCCTTGCGGATCATACCTGCACGGAGCATGAGCTGATGACTTTTTACTTCTGCCTCTGCTGGAACCTCACGGAGAGTTGGAGCATATAAATTAGTAGTACGCAATGATAATACCTCGCTTTATGTATATTATTTATTTTTTTCTGCTAAAATAGCATCTATTTCCTTAAACAGTTCTTCCACAAGAACACTCTCATCCACCTTGCGGACAATCTCGCCCTTACGGAATACAAGACCTTCACCAAAACCGCCAGCGATACCTACATCTGCACCGCGGGCCTCGCCAGGACCATTTACCACACAGCCCATCACAGCTACGGAAATAGGCTCTGTAATATTAGCCAGTCTTTCCTCTACCTGATTTGCAATGCCGGCTAAATCAATTTCAGTACGGCCACAAGTAGGACAGGAAATAAGAGTTGGACCATATTCCTTCATGCCAAGAGACTTCAAAATCTCATTAGCTACCTTTACCTCTACCACAGGGTCGCCAGTGAGGGATATACGGAAGGTATCACCTATGCCCTGAGCCAAAAGCGCACCTATGCCTACTGCTGATTTAATCATGCCTGTACGGGCGGTTCCTGCTTCGGTAATTCCCAAGTGTAAAGGATAATCTACGGTTTCACTCATTAATTTATAGGCTTCAAGAGTAAGTGGAACATCGTGAGCCTTGAGGGAAATCTTCATGTCATAGAAATCCTGTGCCTCCAAGATACGCACGTGCTCCATAGCAGACTCAACAAGAGCTTCTGCAGTTACACCACCATATTTTGCCAAAAGCTTCTTATCCAAAGAGCCGGCATTTACACCGATACGGATAGGAATGTTATTTGCCTTAGCTTCGGTAACTACAGCCTTTACGCGCTCCTCACTGCCAATGTTGCCAGGATTTAAGCGGAGTGCTGAAATACCCTGACGGATGGACTCCAAAGCTAAACGATAATCAAAATGAATATCTGCTACCAGTGGCACATTTACCTTTTTGATGATGTTGCCAAGATTTTCCGCTGCCGCCATATCCGGCACTGCTAAACGTACAATATCACAGCCAGCAGCCTGCAAAGCGTTAATCTGAGCCACCGTAGACTCTGTATCAGTGGTTTTGGTATTGCACATGGACTGAACGGAGATAGGTGCACCACCGCCGATAGCCACACCGCCAATATGAATCTGACGGGTTTTCTTACGCTGTATCATGAGAATCACCTCGTAATATCATTAAATGTAGCATAAACCATTAGACCTAATAGAAGTGCCAAACCAAAAGTCTGCACAGCATTATTCACCTTTTCACTCAAAGGCTTGCCACGCAAAGCCTCAAGGCACAGGGCGACAAAATGACCGCCATCTAAAACTGGAACTGGCAAAAGATTGACAATACCAAGGTTCAGGCTGAGTAATGCCGCAAAATTCAGAAGTGGCAGTATACCCTGCTGAGCAACCTCGCCAGTCATCTGAAGCACGCCGATCGGACCAGATATTTCTGATGCTGGTGTAGAACCTGTAAACATGCCGCCAAGAGAAGAAATCATGCGTCCGAGGATAAATACGGTATGCTCAACTGACACACCTAAAGACTCAAAGAAGCCTGCAGGACGTGTTTCAATAGTCCCCGTAACACCCACCAGCATACGGCCGTCCTTCTCTACAGGAGTCAGTGTCACAACCTTTTCGGTTCCTTCGCGCTGAATAGTCACATCATGTGCTACCGGACTATTGGCAATAGCAGCGGAAATATCACTCCATACAGCAACAGGCTTGCCATCAATAGCCAGCACTCTGTCACCAGGCATAATACCAGCCTCATGAGCAGGCATTCCCTCCACAGTCATACCAATAACAGGCTCAGGAGATGGCTCATTTATGCCCGTGCAAAAGTACACACCCCAAAACAAAAGTATTGGAGTGATGATATTCATAACACCGCCAGCCACGATAACAATCATACGGCACCAGATAGGACGGCGGTAATAAGCACGCTCATATGCAGGGCCATACTCATACTCAGGGTCCTCATCCTCTTCCTTTGTCATACCGGCAATACGGTTAAAACCGCCCAAAGGAATAGCACGTAATGAATATTTCGTCTCACCGCTTGTCCAGCCGCAAATACGAGGACCAAAGCCGATAGCAAATTCATCGACACGCATACCAGTCATCTTCGCTGTAATGAAATGTCCCCATTCATGGAACAAAACTATAAAGCCAAAAACTACAATGGCAGATATAGCAGTCATTAACATAAAACTAAATCACCTCAAAATCACTTTGTTAAATTCTTTCTAGTAAATTCACGAGCCCACTGGTCAGCCTCTAAAAGCTGTTCCAAGGTAGGATTATAAACCACATTGCCTGCATCCATAGCCCGTTCAATCAAATCATAAATCTTTAAGAAGCCAGACTGTCCCTTTAAGAAAGCCTCCACTGCTACCTCATTAGCGGCATTCATAATACATGGCATAGTACCGCCAGTACGGCCTGCCGA
>CALZDE010000189.1 GCA_945637225.1 uncultured Selenomonadaceae bacterium | reverse complement strand
CCTACGACATACGGATTAACAGTCCGTCGTTCTACCGACTGAACTATCGAGGAATGACTGTCGACTCACATCGACAAGAAATAGTATACTATAAATAGAATGTAATGTCAATACTTTTTTTGAAAAAATTTTAAAAAATTTTCAAATCTACCCAAAGTCCTTATTTATCAGCCTTTGCCGCCTTTATTTCTGCCAGGGAATGTCCCTTGAAACGCCAGCTTGGAATAGTATTGTTGTATGCCGCCAGAAGATTCATCAAATCCTTACTGAAGCTTTCCGTAAGATCTACCTTTCTGCGGGATAATTCATCATAAAGAAATTCTATAGTCTGAGTATCATCAGCCATGTTCTGTGTCATGAAATATACATTGCGCATAACACCAGCGGATTCCATCAAATCCATCTTGCCTTCCTTCATCAAAAACTGTGCCATAGCCCTGAACTCTGGAGTAGACTCAATATAGTTAGGGTCGCCGGCATCATAAGCCTTATCATAAGGAATTTCTGCATAATCCAGCTCACACTTACGCTGTTCCTTCAAGAGTGTCTGTGGGTCAATTACGCCCATCTTAAACAAATCCTGTGGCCCTGCCTGCACATTCTCGTACCACATAGCACCATTCAGCATGGTCTGCATGAAATCAGCAAATTCCAATTCATCATTATCAATATATGCCTTTACCTTTTTAAACAGATCATCATAATTGATACCGCCATAGAAATGAACCAAGCCCGCGGAAATACGCATAATTTCATCATTATTGCGTACTATATCATTGAAGCTTTCATTCTTGACGGATTTATAGATTTCCAGAATTTCATCAGGCATATACCAGTAGAGCTTTTCCTTGTCAGACCCCATAGTACCGCAGTTCAACACACCAATACCCATGAGGTAGTCAAGACGGGAATCCTCTGAATTAATTGCATCGGAAATACCGCCCTTTTCTACAAAGTGGTCGTACATAGCAGTCTGATCCTCTACAGCAGAGGTAATCCAGCCCTTGACAAATTCCTGTACATAAGGAGCAATAGCCGCCGCAATCTTAGCCTTGGTACCAGCAGTATTTACATCGACATTCAGGTTGTATTTAATATCCTCTAATTCATTCTTGGTAAGGCTCTGCAGAGAATTTACAATACTGCGTACCTCAGGCACCTCTCTCTTTTTGAAAGCCTTCATACGCTCATTCATCATTTCCTGCATCATCTGCTCAAAGTTACCATCATTCATCAATGCCTCTAAATCCTCAAAGCTGATGTCCTTATTCTTCTTTTTTGCCATTTCTCTTTTCCTTCCCTAAACTCTAATTATTTACCCTCAAAATATTTATTGATACCCTTAACAATACCTACAGCTGCCTTTTTAATACCCTCATCACTGTTCAAAAGCTTTTCTTCCTTATTATTAGAAAGGAACGCTATCTCAAGCAGAGTCGCTGGCATCTTCGTATGCTTTACTACATAGAAGGAGCACGCCTTGACACCTCGGCTGTCAGTACCTATTTCACCGATTACACCCTCTGCAAGATTTCTTGCCAGACGCTGAGAGTTCTGACTTCCACCAGTAAAGTAATAACCCGTAGTACCGCAAGGTGTACTGTTACTGAAAGAATCCATATGCAGGCTGACAAAAATTTCTGTATTGCTATTGTTGCCTACATCACAGCGAGCCTGTAATTCCTCTACATCGGAAGCATCCGCCCCCTTTGGAGAAACCTCCTTATCACCATTTCTAGTCATAATTACCGTAGCACCAGCATTAGTAAGAATTTCATTTACCAGCTTTGCCACTCTTATGGTAACGCTCTTTTCTGTAACACCAGTAGGGCCGATTGCACCTACATCAGAACCGCCATGACCAGGGTCAATACATATAGTATGGTCTGCTAAAGCCTTGGTATAGGCTGAGTCTATTATCGCATCATTTTTCGACGTATCTATTTTGGCAGAAGTCTCCTGCTTCTTTTCCTTTTCCTTGCGTTCCTTTTCTAATTTCTCTTTCTTTTCCTTTTCAAGCTTTTCCTTTGCCAGTTTATCCTGTTTTTCCTTCTCTAATTTCTCTTTTGCAAGCTTCTCCTGCTTTTCCTTTTCCAATTTCTCCTTCGCTAATTTTTCCTGCTTTTCCTTTTCCAGCTTTTCTTTAGCCAGGCGTTCCTGCTCTGCCTTAGCTTTTTCTGCCGCTGCATCAGGCTTAGGAGTCTTATTGGAAAAATCTATGGTAGCACCGCTTGACTTGCCATGCTGAAGATTGCCAAAATCCATAACCACTCTGTAAGCAGTAGTGCCGCCCTCTATACTGAAAACATCAAAATTTTTATTGCCGACAGTTGTTTCCACTACCACACGGACGGTATCAGGATTAAACTGAGCTACACGCAATTTGCTGGCAAAACGGCTGTCAATAATACGGGATTTATTTACATCAGGACTTAAATATGCACCATGAAGGTCCACCACTACACGGCGTGGATTTTCCAGCACCATAGTCTCATAGTTTACTTCCTTCGTAGCATCCACAACGATACGTGTCTTATCATTCTCCGTATTCATTCTGATACCAGTTATTTGCCCCATATCAGCTAAATTAGCCGCCTCTGCCGAAGGTGCCAGCAAAAACACCATCATCATCAGCAGTAAAAATATTCTCATCAACGCTATATCATCCTTTCTCGGATTTACAAACAAAAAAACCTATCATATATAATACCATATTGACAGGTTTTTTTCTATACTAAATTTAAATTTCTAATAGGACAATTAGAGCATATTCTGAAGGAAAGCTTTAGTACGCTCATTTTTTGGATTACTGAAAAATTCTTCTGGCTTACCTTCCTCTATTACATAACCATCAGCCATAAATAATACATAAGTCGCAACCTCACGTGCGAAGGTCATTTCATGGGTAACTACCGCCATAGTCATATGCTCTGCCGCTAATTCACGCATTGTCTTCAGCACCTCGCCCGTCAGCTCTGGGTCAAGGGCAGATGTAGGCTCATCAAATAAAAGCACATCAGGACTCATGCACAAAGCACGGGCAATAGCAACACGCTGCTGCTGACCACCTGAAAGCCATGCAGGATAATAATCCTTTCTGTCATAAAGACCGATACGCTTTAAAATTGGCTCTGCTACAGCTATAGCGTCCTCCTTGCTCATGCCCTTTACATGAACAGGTGCTTCTATTAAATTCTCCATCACAGTCATATGCGGAAACAGGTTGAACTGCTGAAACACCATGCCAGTAGGAGCAAGAATCCTGCGGGCTTCCTTATCTGAAACATAATGCGCCTTGCCGTTTTCATCGGTAGTTACCAAAGTCTCACCTTTGATAGTTACGGTGCCGGAAGTTACGGTTTCCAGCATATTCATACAGCGGAGCAGGGTACTCTTGCCGGAACCGGAAGGCCCCAAAATGGCTACGATATCGCCCTTGCGAAGCTCCATATTGATACCCTTTAAAATTTCAGGACCATCACCGAACTTTTTTCTGATGTCCTTCATTTTTACAATTACTTCATAATTCTTTTCTTCTGCCATTTTGTCACCTCATCAATGCCTGTCATATTTGGAATAATGATTTTCCAGCTTCTTGAATACCCATGTCAGTACAAAGGTCATCGCTAAATAAAATACCGCCGCAATCACAAAAGGAGTCATATCAAATTCACGCTGTACAATGTTGCGGGCAACTCTGAGCAGGTCATTCATCGCCAGTATGTAAATGAGAGAAGTATCCTTTACGAGATTTATAGTCTCGTTACTGATAGGTGGCAGTACGTTCTTCAGCATCTGAGGAATGATGATACGGCGCATTGTCTGAGGATAGGTCATACCCAGCACCTTAGCCGCCTCATACTGACCTTTGCTGATGGACTGTATGCCCGCACGGAAAATCTCACAGAAATAAGCCGCATAATTAAGCACAAACGCCAAAAGAGCCGCCGCAATATCCGGCAGGAGTATGCCGACCATTGGCAGGGCAAAGTAAACAAACAAAAGCTGTAACATGAGCGGAGTACCACGCATGAGCCACACGTAAAACTCTACCAGCAGACTCAAAGGCTTGAAGCCCGACATTCGTCCCAAAGCCGCCAAAAGACCAATAGGCAGGGAAAGCAGCAGGGTGATGAAGAAGATTTCCAGTGTAACCTGACTTCCTTCTAACATCAAAACAACAGTATCTAAAATTTTCTCCATAAAATACAAAACGCTCCCTTTTTTACAATATCATAGCAGTGTTTTACCTTTTTGCTAATGTATTTCTTCATCATATTAAAATATTTATCTATTACTATTGTACTACATATTTATATACCTTTGCAAGTACCAAAAAA
>CALZDE010000188.1 GCA_945637225.1 uncultured Selenomonadaceae bacterium | reverse complement strand
TTTTATCTTGCTTCTAAGTTTCCTGGCTATGACCTTTCTAATATGCCAAAGATCAAGGAAATTTTTGAGGAACAGCTTAAAAAATGTCAGGTAGAATATTTTGATTTTTATCTTTTCCACAATGTTTGCGAGATGAATGTAGATGCATATCTTGATCCAAAGTATGGTATTTATGATTATCTCATGGAACAAAAGAAAAACGGACGTATTAAGCACCTTGGTTTTTCCGCTCATGGTGATATTGACTGCATGACTAAATTCTTAAATGCTTATGGCAAGGATATGGAATTTTGTCAGATTGAAATAAATTATTTTGATTATAATTTCCAGAATGCAAAGGGCAAGGCAGAACTGCTTACTAAGTGGAATATTCCAATCTGGGTAATGGAGCCTGTAAGGGGTGGTCAGCTGGCTGTTCTTTCTGAGGAGCATACTGCAAAATTAAAGGAAGCAAGACCTGATGAGGATGTTGTTGCCTGGGCATTTAGATTTTTACAGTCTATTCCGGGGATTACAGTTACCCTGTCCGGTATGTCCAACATGGAACAGCTCAAAGCAAATATCAAGACTTACGAAGAAGCAAAGCCTTTATCTGATTCTGAGATGGAATTAATTCTCAGTGTTGCTGACGATATGATCAGAAAGACTACCGTACCATGTACAGGCTGTCATTACTGTGTATCCAAGTGCCCAAAGAAGCTTGATATCCCATTCCTTTTGAAGCTGTATAATGAGGCTATGGTTGCAGGTTCAGGAAACTTTATTGCTCCAATGGGGCTTATGTCTGTCGATGCTGATAAACAGCCTGAATGCTGTATCGGCTGTCATAGCTGTGAAAAGGTCTGCCCTCAGACAATTCATATTCCAGAGGAATTAAAGAAATTTGCCACTAAATTAGGAAGATAATTTGATAAATACTGCTGGTTTTTAGTAATTGGCAGTATTTTTATTGCATAAATGTAATGTTTAAGTGAATTGATTGATAGTGTTAATTGCTGTAAATGTGCTATTTTACTTGACAATACAAGGCAAATGTGATACAATTTCAGTATAAACAATTGGCGTTTTTTGGTGAAGGGGATATGCTTATGGCAATATTATTAGGAGCTGTTCTGGTAGTTTCATTAGCTGTATTAAACAATTCTATGAATAACAAGCTGGTGCCAGTAAGAGAGTACAGAAAGATTCGTTAATTGAATAATTCGAGAAGTATTAAAAAACTGACTCCATGGAGCCAGTTTTTTATATAGAATGGGCAAATTTTTTTAGAAATGAGGAGATTTTAAAATGAAGGTTACAATGCTGCATGTTAGTATTACTGTTGCTGATTTAGAAAAGTCAATTGCTTTTTACACCAAGGCTCTTGATATGAAGCTGAAGTGCAAGGTTGATATTCCTTATGCTACTTTAGGTATGATGGTAGACAATGCTGATTCCGGTTTTGAATTAGAGCTCACCTGCCCAAAGGAAAAAACTGAGGTAGTAGGGGATAAGAAATATCATTTTGCAGTAACTGTTGATGATTTTGAAGCTGCTCAGAAACTGCATGAGGAAATGGGCTGTATTCAGCGCAAGGTGCCAAACAAGGAACTGCATTTTATTACTGATCCAGATGGCAATCTCATAGAGGTACTTTCTGAGGTTCAGGCTGCTAAATAATTAGAAAAAAAATCGGATTTTTGCAGGAATTGTCGGAAAAATGTCGAATATATATACTAGAAGCGTGTAAGTTGTTTTGCGTTGTATATATAGGAGGCGTCGTTTTGAGTATTAAAAAGTATGATCAGTTCTGTGAGTTGTTATCTCTCTATGATTTAAGTGGCAAGCAGGTAGCGGCTCTTTTGAAGGGATATCTCGGTAATCGCGTTTTTGATGATGATCTGCTGGAGTACGTTCATTACAAGTATAAGGATTTCACTCATGCGGCAGAGGATGAGGAGCTGGCTACTATCTGTGATCATGCAGATGGCAGTGTATTAGCGGCACGCATTTTCTTTGAGGATGGCACTTCTAAGGTTTGTCTTGCTCGTGATGTTAATTTCCATATCAACAAGGATGCTGTGAAGACAGACTTCTTTAAGATTAAAATTCACAATCATGATGAGCTTTCCTTTGACAGCAGTGACCGTTTGTGGATTTCACGTGATGATACTGATAATCTGCTGGATGAGTTTACCTTCTACATAGATAATGGTGAGACTCGTCTGGTAAGCGGTAATTCTATTTTCTTTGCTTATGAGATGCAGGAGACTATAAGTTATTAATTTTGGAGGTTTTCGTGAAGGCACCAGAAATAAGTGAATCCACTCGTCAGGAGAGGGAGCAGTTTATTTACGATAATTTTTATTGTCGTGGAAATTGTGATATTTGTGGCTTATGTCAGATTTATCATGGTCAGCCTTTAGAACTCGTCTATGAGGATTATATAGACGGGAAAAGAAGTTTTCAGGAAATATCTCAGGAATACAGAAAAAGCAATACATAAAAAAGAGGTTGAGCAGCATTTCACTGTTCAACCTTTATTCTTTATATAGTGAATTATTTGTTAGCAATGCTGGAGAGGTCAGAGGTGGACATTGCCAGCTCAACCAAATCCTGAGTGGATTTTTCAATAGCTTCGGACTGCTGGCGTACAATATCTGCAGTCTGCTCACCCATGCGTACAGTTTCCTCTACTGCCAAGGTGATTTCATTGGTGATATCCTGAATCTTATCTACGGTATCACTGGAGCTTCCTGCCAGCTTGCCGATTTCCTCTGCTACGACACTGAAGCCTGCACCTGCCGCACCTGCACGAGCTGCCTCGATGGAAGCATTAAGACCTAAGAGTCGGGTCTGTTTAGCGATATTCTTAATCATATCGGTAAATTCCTTAATCTTAGCAGAAATCTCATTAACTTCCAAAATACCCTTGTTCAGCTTTTCCTGATTGTCGCTTACGTTAGCTGCAGTGGAGGAAAGTTCTTCCATAGAAGCAGAAACATTGGTAATCTTTTCATTGATAAAGTCGGAAACGTTCTTCAGATGAAGTCTTGATACACCAGTATTGGAGAGGGAAGCACTGATCATAGAAAGCATTTTTGCTGCGGATTCCAGCTTGTAACGGTCAACGATATTAATCTTATTTGCTGCAGCTACATACTCATCAGGGTCAACACCGATATCTCTAGCCACCTGACGGATACGGTCTTCATCAACTGGCTTTGTAAGTACCTGACCACCTAAGATAGAGCCAACCTGCTTGCCATTGATGATGATTGGAGTTGCAAAGTCAACTAAGCCGGCATGACAGTCATAAATTGCGGTCTTGCCAGTACGTGCAGCCTGAGCACCGCCATCACGGTCACAGTTTTCGCAACGCTGTTTGCCTGCTGCACATCCTCTAGTGAACTTGGTACAGAAATCAGTAAAACCAGATGGCTTGGTGATAGGCTTACCATTAATATCTACAGTAATCGCTGCAACACCGATACTTTCAGAAAAAGCATCCTGATATTCCTGCAAGAATTTGATATCAATGAGCTCGGACAATTCCATCTGGTCAATGCCCTGATTAAAGTCAGATGATGTATACATGTTTAAATCCCCCTAAATAATATGTTAATAGGCGTTAAATACGCTCAGTTACTATGATAAAAGTACGAGTTAATTATAGCACAAATTTTCCTATTATGCAATATTTTTTTATTGTTTTATTATGATGATAAAGTTGAATATTTAGGCTTATTGCAAAAAAAATATTTGTATGGTATTATTAAGGATGTAAGTCTGAGTTTTAGTCGTTTATTCATTTGTGTAAAGAAAGCGAGAGTTGAAATGGGCGGTTTTTTTGCGACATCTACTAAGCGTGACTGTGTAGAGGATATTTTTTTCGGTTTGGACTATCATTCTCACTTAGGAACTAAGTATGGCGGTATGGTAGTGTATGATGAAGAAAAAGGTTTTCAGCGTCAGATTCATACAATTGATACCACACCTTTCCGTACTAAATTTAACAAGGATTTAAACGAATTTCATGGCAATAGCGGTATTGGCTGTATCAGTGATACTGACCCTCAGCCATTAGTAGTACGTTCACATTTAGGTCTTTATGCCATTACTACTGTTGGTATTATTACTAATACTGATGCTATTGTGGACAAATTCTTCAAAGAGGGAAAAACTCATTTTATGACTATGAGCTCCGGCAAGATTAATTCTACTGAGCTGGTAGCGGCTATCATTAATGAAAAGGATACATTAGTAGAAGGTATTCGTCATGCACAGGAAATTATCGAAGGTTCTATGACTATGCTTATTCTCACTGAGGACGGCAGGATTTTAGCAGCTCGTGACCGTCTGGGCCGTCTGCCTGTCATCAT
>CALZDE010000187.1 GCA_945637225.1 uncultured Selenomonadaceae bacterium | reverse complement strand
ATAAATAATATTTTTCGTAAGAATGGAGAAATAATTTATGGCAACTCAAACAAGTAAACTTAAGAAAAAACTTCAGCCAGCTCCAGAGCCACCAAAGGAAGATTTGAAGCCAAAGACTGGTCAGGACAGGCTTCTCCTTACACTGATGGCTGTTACTGCTCTTATTATGATGATTGGTTATGATAAGATGAATGGTTTCCAGATGGGGCTTTATAGTGCTATTTTAGGTTCTATTGTTACCCTGTATTACAGCCGTCACATGAGCAATCCAAATCCGAAGGCTGTTCAGACCTTGAAGTATATCAGCCTGTTTTTCCTGATTCTCGTCATGGTGCTGATTATACTGAGTCTCTATTTTGAGTGGTAATATATATTGATTTACTAGGCATTCTAAGTCCTTTACTTTACAGTTTAGGACTTTTTTGCTTTTTTTTGAGTAAAGGTTTGCAGTTTTATACTGTGATGTGGTACAATATGATTTGAGTGGTTGTTTTTTCTTTTAGCTGACAGAGGTCAGCAGGATAAACTTGGAGAGGACTTGAAGATACATGCTTAGAGAACAGCGCAGCCGGGAAAAGCTGGAGGCATATTACCGGCAGTTTCGGCAGAATGGAGTCATAGATCAGAATGTGCACCCTTGGGTAGCTGATTCATGGCTAAAGAGCCGTGACCTGAATATTCCTTCTGACAGAATTGATACTATCAGAATGGCAGATAAGGGCGATTTTGCGGAGTTACAGAAAAAGCATAGCAGTGCTATAGAGTTTTTGGGTAATATCAGTGATAATATCAGAGAGTTTTTACAGCATTATAGTCTGAGCCTTTTACTTTTAGATAGCAGCTGTCTGGTGCTTAAGAGCTATGCACAGCCATTTTATCAGCTTACTGCTGGTGAAATAGAGGGTGCTTATATAGATATGGAATCAGTAGGAACATCAAGCGTTAGCATTGCTTGTGAGCATAGAGCACCATTCTGGATGTTTGGTCCAGAGATGTGGGTAGAGGAATGCCAGCAGGGTGACGCATGTTCCGCACCAATTATAGTGGATGACGATTTCCGTTATATAGTTACGCTGGTAGCTGTGCGCAAGGCTCAGGTAGATCAGGATGCAGTAATTGCCCTGCTTCTTACCATGAAAGAGTCACTTGAACAGCATTTGAGGCAGGAAGCACGCCTGAAGGCACAGGAGGCTATTCTTGATGCGACTCCTTTGGCTGTTTATCATGTACTTCCTGATGGCAGTATGGTTTATGCAAATGAATTGGGACTTTCACGTTTGAAGAAAATCGGTGCCAAGGATAAGGAAAATGGTGATAAGAGCAAGAGTCTTTTGAACTTAAACGACCATATTATGAATTATCGCCATACACCTATTGCCAAGGGCTTTGAGGGAATCCCTTCATTCAACAAGGCTGTGACATGGATTACTAATAACCGCACTTATGAGGATATTACCACAGTAGTACCTCTGAAAAATGAAATTGATGGTTCTGTTAATTCGGTAGTGGCAGTTTCTATGCCTATTGAGGATTTGCGTATGCTGGTGGCTCATGCTGCTGGCTTTACGGCTAAATACAGCTTAGGCTCACTTGTCAGTGATGGCGATACCTTCGGCAGTATTCGTGAAAGAGCGTTCCGTTTGGCACGCAGCCGCAATCACATTCTTTTGCAGGGTGAGGCTGGTACTGGCAAACAGCGTATGGCACATGGCATTCATCAGGCAAGCAACAGGGCGGCAGGTCCGTTCATTACCCTTCATTGCGGGGATACCACTCCAGAAATTATGGAGCAGGATTTATTTGGTGTTACTTATGGCGGTGATGTGAGTCATCAGGGCAAGCTGGAATTGGCCCATGGCGGTACACTTTTTATGGACGAAATAGAAAAACTGCCAAAGGATATTGCTGCCAAATTAGCTAGAGCCTTGCAGTCAGGTTCAGCATGCCGTGTAGGAGAGAAGCTTGCCAGAAATATTGATGTGAGAATAGTGGCCGCCTGTGACAGTGACCTTAGACGTCTTACGGAAAGAAAGCTGTTTGACAAGGACCTTTTTGGTATTATTTCTCACAGTATAATAAGGGTTCCTGGTCTCCGCAGCCGTAAGGAGGATATTCCTGTTTTGGCTGACAATATCATCAAGGAGCTGGCTACCCTTCATCAGATGCCAATAAAGACATTGGCTGCAGAAACCATTGATAAGCTGACATCTTATGACTGGCCGGGAAATATTAAACAGCTGCAGGGGGTTATTGAGTATGCCTTCTTCAATACTGAGGGCATGGTAATTCAGCCTGAGAACATCAGTCTTTTGGGCGATGTGAAGCCGGATACCAGCTGGAAATCAGATAAGGCGGTATTTTTAAAGGCATGGCAGGCCGCTGGCGGAAATGTCAGCCGTATGGCAAATCTGCTGAATGTCAGCCGAGTTACATTATACAGATATTTGAAAAAATATGGATTGGAGAAAAATTAATATATGAGATTAAGAAGAAAACCTTGGGTAGATGAAGCAATTCATGACTTTGATGATTTTGTTTTTCCAAAGGATGCTCCTGCTAACGAAGCTCAGAAGGGCAATTGGCGCAGTGAGGTATTTAAGAATGACGCTCCTTTGTTTGTAGAATTAGGTACAGGCAAGGGTGATTATATCACTCAGCTGGCCCAGCGTAATCCTGACAAAAATTACATTGGCATTGAGGCCCAGCAGGATGTGCTTTATATTGCGGCTAAAAAGGTAAGAGAAATGGAGCTTACCAACGTGAAGCTTTTGGCTTTTGATATCAATAACATTGAAAATATTTTTGTGGAGAATGAGGTTGATGGTTTTTTCATTAACTTCTGTGACCCTTGGCCAAAGTCCCGTCATGCGAAGCGCCGTCTTACTCACGTAAATTTCTTGGAGCGTTACAGAAAGCTTCTCCGTACTGGCGGTAAGCTGATTTTCAAGACTGACAACAGACCTCTCTTTGATTTTTCTCTGGAGCAGTTTGAAGAAGCAAAACTTTTGGTAGAGGATATTTCCTATGACCTTCATGCTGAAAATCGTCCAGATAATATCATGACTGAGTATGAGCGCAAGTTCAGTGGCCTGGGTGAAAAGATAAACCGTTGTGAGGTAAGCTTTCCTGAAATTCAGCAGTAATGAGGATGTGAGGTAGTTTACTTTGAAAGAAGAAAATGATGTTAAAGAAAGGAACGGGGCTACTATCGGTCTGCCGGAATTGCGGTTTTGGCATAGCGATATTGAAGCTGTAATATTTATCATACTGATTTTGCTGATTTTAGGAAGTATCAATGTATTCAGTTCCAGCTTTGTAATGGCAGAGAGAGACCATAATACACCATATTTCTTCATTCAGCGACATGCTATAAGTATGGTAGTTGGCTTGATATTTGGCTATATTGCTTACCGGCTGGATTATCATAAATACTCGTTTCTAGTTCCTTTTCTTACTATTGGCTTGTATATAGCACTGATCTCGGTACTGGTCTTTGCGCCAGAAATAAACGGTGCCAGACGATGGATAGCTCCCTTTGGCATATCGTTTCTGACATTCCAGCCAGCAGAGATAGCTAAACTATGCTGTATAATCATCATGTCCAATTATCTCTTTGTGCAGATAAAGCGAGGGAAAAAGCCTACGATACTTGACGGAAGAAATGCAGTAATTTTTCTTTTGATGGCGTATCTTATCTACAAGGAGCCTGATATGGGTACTGCGGCTATCGTAATAGGTATTCCCCTTATCATGATGCTGATAGTCGGGCTTCCGATGAAGGAAATATATGCAGTTATAATAGCGGCAGTAGGCGGTTCTATTGTCATGGTCATGCAGAATACTTACCGTTTGGAGCGTATCAAGGTATGGTATGACCCTTTTGCCGATGCGCTTGATAAGGGCTATCAGACAGTGCGCTCACTGACGGCTATCGGTTCGGGAGGATTTTTCGGTACGGGCTTGGGTGATGGAAGCAGTAAATACTTTTATCTGCCAGAGGCACATACTGATTTTGCCTTTGCGGTATTCAGTCAGGAAAATGGTTTTTTGATGGTGCTTTTTGTATTGACATTATATACGGCACTTTCCTTTTATACACTAAAGATTGCCAGAGCTTCTAAGGATGTTTACGGGCAGATTATGGCAGTAGGCATAATGCTTCTTATTGTAGGTCAGGCTATAGCTAATATGATGATGGTAAGCGGTGTTCTGCCAGTTATCGGTGTACCGTTGCCGTTTATCAGCTATGGTGGTTCATCCTTGATTGTGTCTATTGTAGCTGTGGGTATTTTGTTGAATATTGCAAAGCAGGGAGAACAGGCACGTTTGGATAAGGTACGTAAGCTTAAGGCAGAAGAAAAGGCCGCTCGTGCCAGCAGGAGAAGACCTTTGCTGAAGCTGGTTAAGAACTAAAATGAGGT
>CALZDE010000186.1 GCA_945637225.1 uncultured Selenomonadaceae bacterium | reverse complement strand
CTCTTGGATAATGCAGTAGTATTAGTGTTTAAAGTGTTGAGCGCGGAAAGAGCACTCATGTTGTTTTTTACAACCATAGCCATGATAAATTTCCTCCTTGGAAAAATACATAAAACAGGTGGCATCCTTGCCATCATCTATATTTTGCTATTTCAGCAAGCAAGAAAGCGCAGTTCGCCCATACAAATAATAAGCTACAGGATTTACCATGGTTTCCCTGCGCGTAGCGATTATCTGTCTTTCTTTTTTGCTATTTTAGCAATTTCTATATTCATATTATACTTTGCTATTTTAGAAAAGTCAAGAATTATTTTTCTATTTTAGCAATTTTCTTATAAATTCTCTTTCTACTTCTATAATATAAGAAAAACCTTTGCAGGAGGCTAAAAATATGGCTGAAGAAATTTCAAAAATTGGACAGAGAATATATGATTTACGGGTTGAACGAGACATTCAGCAGGGTGAATTAGCGTCTGCTATTAATATTCATCAAAGTGTGCTTAACCGCATTGAAAAGGGAACACGGCCTGCAAGGGATCTTGAAATAGTTGCTCTTGCAAACTTCTTTAAGGTTTCCGCTGATTATTTGCTAGATACGAAATTTTCTCATACTTCTTCATACCAAAACAGCAAAAATATGCATAATATTGGAGATAATAGCAAAATTGGACAATACATACATATAACAGGTTCAGATAATAAGATTTCCCAGTCTTCCGCCCCTAATAATACTGATTTATCTAAATCGGAAACTGAACTTATACAAAAATACCGCGCCCTTGATGAACGCGGTAAATTAGCCGTAAATGATACTCTAAACAGGGAATATTCTTACGTTTAACATTGACTATAGTTATAATTTCAGTTATAATTTTACTATATATTTTTAAATCAGATAAACTTTCGGAGGTGTAAAAATGCTGAATGCAATGTCATTAAAGGACAGGTTAATACCTATTAATGAATTTAGTCATGGAAAAGCTGGTAAAATATTTGATAGTCTAAAAAAGTATACCTCTTTAATAATTTTAAGAAATAATCGTCCTGCTGGTGTTATAGTTTCTGCTGATGAATATGACAGACTTATGGAACTTGAAGAAGATAATATTCTTTTGTCTGAAGCTTTGGAAAGAATACAGAAAAATTTAGGTCAGCCAAGACGAAGTCATGAAGATGTGCTATCTGCATTAGGTGTTACTAGAGAAGATATAGATAATGCAGAGGATGTGATCATTGGATGAGTAAATGGCACATAACTTATTTGCAGGAAGCTGAATCAGATATCAGTAAGCTGGATGGCTCCATAAAAAATCAGGTATTAAAAGGTATAGAAAAAGTCTCTCAAAATCCTTTGCCAGTTACAGAAGGCGGTTATGGTAAACCACTTGGTAATAAAAATGGGACAAATCTTTCAGGCTTTTTAAAAATAAAATTTCTAAATATAGGAATACGAGTCGTATACTATCTCATGCGTTCAGAAGAAAACATGGAAATCATTGTGGTTTCTGCCAGAGCAGATGAAGCTGTATATAAAGAAGCTGAAAAAAGAAAACAAAAATATTTTTAAAAGAAAAAGGGCCTCGCAATTAGCCACCATACTGCTAACTGCAAAAGCCCTTGTTTTTATTTCATAATACTTTTTTACTTAATAGCCAAGGTCAGCTTCTCGCCATTGATATTCCATTCCTTGCTGAAGCCTTCGGTACTGCCTACGGTGAGACTGTCACCTAATACCTTATCGCAGATTGCCTGCTGATTACGGCTCATGATATCGGTCAGCTTATCATTATCCATAGCGAAAACAGCAATATGGTCAGTTACCTCAAAGCCATTTTCCTTACGCATGGTCTGAATCTTGCTGATGATTTCATTTACAAAGCCTTCCTCTACCAGTGCTTCGCTCAGAGTGGTTTCAAGAGCAATCGTTACATTGCCATAACGCTGGGTTGCAAAGCCCTCAGTCTGGGACATAGTTACATCTACATCCTCAGGCAGAAGTTCAAAAGTCTGTCCAGCAGCTTCAATTACCAGCTTGCCATTCTTTTCCAGCTCTTCCTTTGCAGCACTGCCATTGAGAGAAGTAATTGCCTTCTGAACGGCACCCATGTTCTTGCCAACCTTCTTGCCAAGAATCTTAAACTGTGGCTTGTAGGTATAGGTAAGATACTCCTCCATGTCATCCTTGAAAGTTACAGCCTTGATATTCAGCTCGCTTTCAACAATTTCCTTGAAGAACTCATCAAGAGTGCGGTCTGCCTTTACGTACATATTACCGATTGGCTGACGGTTCTTGATATTGGAAGCATTTCTTGCGGCACGGCCTAAAACAACAATATCCAATACTAACTGCATTTCGCTTTCCAGCTCAGTGTCAATGAATGCCTCATTAGCTACTGGGAAATCACAGAGGTGAACGGAGATTGGAGCTTCCTTATCTACACTGCAAACTAAGTTTCTGTAAATGCTCTCAGTGATGAATGGTACCATTGGAGCGGCCAGCTTAACCATAGTGGTAAGAGCGGTGTACAGAGTCATGTAAGCATTAATCTTATCCTGATTCATGTCCTTGCCCCAGAAACGGTCACGGGAACGGCGAACATACCAGTTAGACAGCTCGTCTACGAAATCCTGCATAACCTTTGCGGTCTCAGTTACCTTGTACTGTGCCAAATTGTTATCTACAGTCTTTACTAAGGTATTCAGACGGGACAGAACCCATTTATCCATTACAGACAGCTTGTCATACTCTAAGGTGTATTTGGTAGCGTCGAAATTATCTATATTAGCATAAAGGATAAAGAATGCATAGGTATTCCACAGAGTACCCATAAACTTACGCTGACCTTCCTGTACTGCATCATCATGGAAGCGGTTTGGAAGCCAAGGGGCGGAATTTTCATAGAAATACCAGCGGATTGCGTCTGCACCATGCTTATTGAGAGCGTCCATTGGGTCAACTGCATTACCCTTTGACTTACTCATCTTCTTGCCGTCCTTATCCTGAACGTGACCGAGAACGATTACATTCTTATAGGAAGCATTATCAAAGAGCAGGGTAGAAATTGCCAGCAGGGAATAGAACCAGCCACGAGTCTGGTCAACAGCCTCAGAAATGAAATCTGCTGGATAACGGTTTTCAAAAATTTCCTTGTTCTCAAATGGATAATGCCACTGAGCAAAAGGCATAGAACCGGAATCGAACCAGCAGTCAATAACCTCTGGAACACGCTTCATTTCCTTACCGCACTCTGGGCAGTGAATGGTAACATTGTCGATGTATGGGCGATGAAGCTCGATATCGTCTGGGCAGTTGTCGGACATCTTCTTTAATTCTTCAATAGAACCGATAGAATGCTGACAGCCACACTCACATTCCCAAATATTTAATGGAGTACCCCAGTAACGGTTACGGCTGATACCCCAGTCCTGAACATGCTCCAGCCACTCACCGAAACGGCCCTTACCGATAGAATCAGGCAGCCAGTTAATGGTATTGTTGTTCGCAATAAGCTTTTCCTTTACATCAGTCATCTTGATGAACCAGGACTCACGAGCATAATAAATCAGTGGAGTATCGCAACGCCAGCAATGTGGATAGCTATGCTCAAACTTTGGAGCCTTGAAGAGCTTACCGCTGTTACGGAGATTTTCAAGAATCATTGGGTCAGCATCCTTTACGAATACGCCTTCCCAATCAGTCTCAGCAGTCAGATTACCCTTAGCATCTACATACTGTACAAAATCCATATCATAGTTACGGCAAACGCGGGCATCATCCTCACCGAAAGCAGGTGCAGTATGAACGATACCAGTACCATCAGAGGTGGTTACATAATCATCGCACATTACATAGAAGCACTTCTTGCGGAGGTTCTTTGCATATGGATAAAGAGGCTCATACTCACGCTTTTCAAGAGAAGCACCCTTGAACTTTTCAATGATTTCATACTTAACAGGCTCCTTGGTTTCCTTATCTACCATGCCAGCAAATACGGATTCTACCAAAGCTTCTGCCATGATAAGGTTTTCGCCATTATAGAGAACCTTTACATAATCTACGTTGGCATTTACAACAAGACCTAAGTTGGATGGCAGAGTCCAAGGTGTAGTGGTCCATGCTAAGAAATAAGTGTTTTCCTCATCCTTTGCCTTGAACTTAACCATTGCGGAACGCTCTTTTACATCCTTATAGCCCTGAGCAACCTCATGAGAGGAAAGAGGAGTACCACAGCGAGGGCAGTAAGGAACAACCTTATGACCCTTGTAGAGCAGGCCCTTCTTCCAAATTTCATTTAAAGCCCACCAAACGGATTCAATGTAATTATTTTCGTAGGTAATGTAAGGATTATCCATATCAGCCCAGAAGCCTACAACATCGGAAAATTCCTCCCACATGCCCTTGTACTTCCAAACGGACTCACGGCACTTCTTGATAA
>CALZDE010000185.1 GCA_945637225.1 uncultured Selenomonadaceae bacterium | reverse complement strand
GGAGAGTAGGAGGTTGCTGGTTAGGACACTCGAGAGAGTGTCCTTTTTGTTTTATTTTTCTTTTTCTTGTGTGATTAAGTTACAGAACAACTTTCATTGTTATGGTATTATATACACATAGGATGGTGATAACGATGGAAAAAGTAATTGATATGGCTATTGTTGGAGCAGGTCCAGCTGGTATGACAGCTGCAATATACGGTCAGAGGGCGGGCTTATCAGTAGTTATTTTGGAGAAAAATACCATGGGTGGCGGTCAGATGACTTATACTGACAAAATTGAAAATTACACAGGTATAGAAGCGGTTGATGGTTTTGAGCTTTCCATGAAAATGCAAAATCAGGTAAAAAATTTAGGTGTAAGATTTTTATTTGAGGAAGTAAAGGAAATTCAGCAGGCAAATGATAACAATGAAGCGATATGGGAATTAAAGACTAATAAGAGTACCATATTAGCAAGGAATGTAGTTTACAGTGGCGGTGCCAGCCATAAGAAATTAGAGGTACCGGGAGAAATTCGCCTGGCAGGTCGTGGTGTCAGCTATTGTGCTACCTGTGATGGAAATTTTTTCAGAGGAAAGACAGTCGCAGTAGTTGGTGGTGGCAATACAGCACTTCAGGATGCATTGTATCTTTCTCAGGTTGCCAATAAGGTATATCTCATTCATCGCAGAGATAAATTCAGAGGTTTTGCCAGCAATGTGGAAAAAGTAGAAGCTTCACCAAATATAGAAATTATCTATAATAGTAATCTTGGAGAAATCAAGGGCGAGGACAAGGTTAATTCACTGATAATTGTGGATAATTACGGTGGTAACAGGGAATTATCTGTTGATGGTGTATTTATTGCAGTGGGAATCACTCCTGCTAAGAATATTATAAAGGATTTTGTAAAGACAGATAACAGTGGGTTTATCATTACTGATGAAGACTGCTATACAGGAACTAAGGGCCTATATGCAGTAGGTGATATAAGAAGCAAGAAATTCCGTCAGATTATCACTGCGGCGGCAGATGGTGCTATTGCGGCAGAGAGTATTTTAGAAAATAATTGAGATTAAAAAGGAGAAATTACCATGGCTATGATTAAAATTGACAATACAAATTACAAGCAGGAATTAGTAGAGGATAAGGGTTTTAAGGTTGTGCTTTTCGGGGCTTCCTGGTGCGGTCCTTGCAGAATGTATCATCCTGTTGTACATGAATTCGCAGAAAAGTATCCAGAGGTTAAGCTTTGTGCCAATGATGTAGATGAGTCAACAGAGGCGGCTGCGATGTTTGGCATTCAGAGTGTTCCTACTACTATTATTATGAAGAATGGTTCAGAGGTAACGCGTGTTTCAGGTGGTATGTCTCTGGAGGATTTGGAGAAATTTGTAGAAGACAATAAGTAAAAATATATATTTATCCTGTGATACCCTGTCAATTTGGCAGGGTATTTTCAGTTGCTTAAATAAGTGGTATAATATGATTTAAATTTTCTGTATGGTTAGGGGGTATATATTATGGAAAATAAGAATACGATAAAAGATTTTTTTCCTGTATGGGACAAGCTGACTGATGAGGAAAAAAGTTTAATAAATAATACTGCTATCAAACAAAGTTATCAGGATAAGAAATGTATTAAATTTGGCGATAATGAATGTACTGGTGTGGTATTTGCCATAAAGGGACGGCTTCGTGTATATATGCTTTCGGAGGAGGGCAGGGAACTAACGCTGTTTTATATAGAAAAAGGTGACTGGTGCGTATTTTCAGCGAGCTGTTTATTAGAGGAAATTCATTTTGAGGTATTTATTGATGTAGAACCTAATACAGAAACAATTACAGTACCTGCTCACATAGTCAATCGCTTGAATCAAAACAATATATTTTTGGAAAATGTGATGTATAAAAAGCTGGCAGAGCGTTTTTCTGATGTAATGTGGAGCATGCAGCAGATATTATTTAAGCGAATAGACCAAAGAGTGGCGGCGTGGCTCGTAGAGCAAAATACTGATGAAATAAAGGTAACGCATAGTGAAATAGCCCAAAACCTTAATACTGCAAGAGAGGTTATCAGCAGAATGTTAAAATATTTTGCTGATGAGAAGATGATTGTTTTGAGCAGAGGAAAGATAATTATAACAGACAGGGATAGGCTGACAGACATAAGTCAATAAAACATGCAGGAAGATTTCATTTTTTGTCGAAATTATTTTAGTAATATAATTTGAATGGAGGGATTAATTTGAAAAAATTATTAAAAGTCTTAATCTGTATGGCTTTTTTGATGGCTTGCTATGCAAATTTTGCCTTTGCTAGTTCCCAGCTTACTGATAAGGGATATGTTCTAGATAAAATGCTTATAGTCAGTCGTCACAATATCCGTGCACCTCTTTCTGGACCTGGTTCTGTGCCATATAGAATTACACCAAATAAGTGGATAACGTGGTCTGCTCCTGCTGGCGAATTGTCACTTCATGGCGGAGTAGCAGAAACTATCATGGGGCAGTATTTCCGTAAGTATTTGGAGGATGAAGGCTTTATGCCTGAAAATTGGCAGCCAGCTGATGGACAGGTACGCTTCTATGCAAATTCTTTTCAGAGAACTATCGCTACGGCACAATATTTTTCAACGGGAATGCTTCCTATTGCAAATGTAAGAGTAGAACGTACATTAGAACTTAACGGCTCAGACCCTGTTTTTCTTCCTGATATGGGCTTTGATTCTAAGGAAATACAGGATTCGGAAAATTATATTAATTATATCAGTGGGACGATGTAATGAATTTGATAAAAGAAGCTCAGTAAAACGGGAAAAGCAAAATAATTTTTTAATTTTTATTGCTTAATAAGAAAATTAATGTTATAATTACACGTGGCAGAAGATGACATCCTTTTGGAGCCATACTTTTTATTTACTGCTTGAATCAGCTTTTCCTAGTTATTTATTTTCTAATTGAAAGAAATAATGAAATTCGTGATTACAGCTTGGATCATTATGACCGAGACTAATGAGATAAACTATGGAAATAGAGGGGCTTAAGCAGGATTATTTGAGTATGATATGCTCTTTTTGATGGAAACACTGTCAGGAAGAGCTTTTTGATTGCTTTTGCCAAAGAATAATTAAGTACATGTGTTTTTTATTCGGAGGAATTTTTAATGAAGATTTTAGCTACTGTTGAGGACATCAAGGCTTATTCAAAGGAAATGAAGGAAGCTGGCAAGGTTATCGGCTTAGTTCCTACTATGGGTGCTCTGCACGAAGGTCATCTTACCCTCATGCGTACCGCTAAGAAGGCGGCTGATGTAGTGATTGCTTCTGTTTTTGTCAATCCTACCCAGTTTGGTCCTAATGAGGATTTTGATGCATATCCTCGTCAGTTTGAAGCAGACTGTGAGAAGTTAAGGTCTGTCGGCGTTGATGCAGTTTTCCATCCAGCACCTCAGGACATGTATCCAGAAGGCTACTGCACCTACGTAAATGTAGAGGGCGAGTTCACTAAGAAGCTTTGCGGCGGTCAGCGTCCAGGTCATTTCCGCGGTGTTGCTACTGTTGTTACCAAATTAATCAATCTTGCTCGTGCAGATAAGGCTTTCTTTGGTCAGAAGGATGCTCAGCAGGTAACTGTTATCCGCCGTTTTGTGGATGATTTGAATATACCAGTAGAAATCAATATGGTTCCTATTGTTCGTGAGGACAATGGTCTGGCAAGAAGCTCCCGTAATGCATATCTTTCCGAGGAAGAAAAGAAGGCGGCATTAATCCTTTCTGCAAGTCTTGCTAAGGCACATAAGGCTTATGATGAGGGCGAGCGTGACGTAGAAACCATCAAAAAGATAGTTGTAGACAGCCTTAATACTGAGCCTATGTCTGTAATAGACTATGTTGAGCTGTATTCCTTCCCAGCCTTAGAGGAAATCAAGACTGTAGAAAAGGCGTCTCTTTTAGCTATTGCAGTACGTATTGGCAAGACCCGTCTCATTGATAATCTGATTTTAGGAGAGTAAGAAATGATTTTAAATATGCTGAAATGCAAAATCCACTGTGCTACTGTTACTGAAGCAAATTTGCAGTACATGGGAAGTATCACTATTGACAGTGCTCTGATGAAGGCGGCTGGTATTCTGCCAAATGAGCGTGTTCAGGTAGTAGACAACAACAGTGGTGCAAGATTAGAAACCTATGTTATTCCAGGCGAGCCAAATTCTGGTGTTATCTGCCTCAATGGTGCAGCCGCTAGACTTGTTCAGCCAGGCGATATCGTAATTATCATGGCATATGCTTTCTTTGATGAAAAGGAAGCTTTGGAAAATAAGCCTACTGTGGTAATGGTAAATGAAAAGAATGAAATAAAAGAAATCCGTCATGTGGAATATCATGGTGAAATAGGTTAATATTGCTGTAAAATATATTAAGGAACTTGATTTTTGTTGTATCGGGTTCCTTTTTTT
>CALZDE010000184.1 GCA_945637225.1 uncultured Selenomonadaceae bacterium | reverse complement strand
TATAATATCCTGCTATTTTATCTAAGAAATATTTAGGCATTTTCATTCTCCATAAACTCTTTATTATCTTTCCATTTTTTAAAAGCAATTACTTGTTCAATTGGATCCATATTACTTTCAATTATTTTCTCATTTTTATCCATTAACATAACATGTTCATCATTTTTATTTAAATTCACAACTGTTATATACTCACCTTTTCTAAAAAAAGCATACCCACCAACTATCATATCAGCTTTAGTAGCAATTTCATATTTCTGTTCTTCACTCATACCTCAATTCAACCCTTTCAATTCCAGATAAGTATTTTTTAGGATCCATGTACAAATTTTCAAATATAGGTATTAAATCAATATAATCTTCTTCTAATTCATTTTCATTTTTGTTTTTACACATTACAACCAAATATCCATTATCCCATTCAACTATCTTTTTATATTGTTCCAAACTTTTTCTTGTCAAAAAAGTAACAACTCTATCACCAATATAAAAATATGTATATTCTCCATCATTACTTAAATACGCTGTAGTATTCATACTTTTACCTCCAGCATTTTTTCAATATTTGCTAATACATCATCAATTTTCTTATTAAGATATGCACGCTTTTCCTTATAATTTTCTATCAATTCATCTGCTGGTAATATCTCTTCTTCCTCGTGAGGAAATCCACACAAGTCAAGGTTATAGTTATTATCTGCTATTTCCTGTACTGTGAATTTCTTTGCTTTGTCCCAGCCGTCAACCTCGATTTCTTTTCTATCATTCCACCAGTCCATCACAGGCTGAAAATGCTCCAGCTTCATTGGTTTTGTTTTACTAAAATGCTTGTATCCTTCTGGCATATCAAGCCTGTATAACCACGTTTCTTTTGTTGGGTGGCTGTTATCAAAGAAAAGAATATTGGTAGTGATACTTGTATAAGGTGCAAATACGCTGGCTGGCATACGGATAATTGTATGGAGATTAAACTCTGTCAGTATCTTTTTCTTGATACTCATTTTTGCATTATCGTTGCCAAAGAGGAAACCGTCAGGAAGAATCACTGCTGCCCTGCCATCAGTTTTCAAGCGGTACATTATAACAGACATAAATAAATCTGCTGTTTCACTGCTCGCCAAATCATCTGGAAAATATCCCTTTACACTGGCATCCTCGTGACCGCCATAAGGTGGATTCATCAGAATTACATCAAATTTATCATCGTCAGTATAGTCCAATACATTCTTTAATAGGGAATTTGCATGATTTATATTAGGATTTTCCATGTCATGCAGGAGCATATTTGTTATGCAAAGCAGATACGGAAAAGGCTTCTTTTCTATGGCATAAATAGAATTATCTACTGCTTCATTATCTTTGGTAGTTACTACCTGTTTTCTAAGCTCATTGAGCCAGCTTGTCAAGAAACCGCCAGTACCGCAGGCAAAATCTGCCATCTTTTCCCCTAATTTTGGCTTAATCATTTTCGCCATAAACTCTGTTACCGCTCTAGGAGTATAAAATTCACCTGCTGAACCTGCCGCCTGCAATTCTTTTAATATAGTTTCGTAAATATCACCAAAAGCATGACTTTCCTTTGTATCTTCAAAATCAATTTCATTTACGACATTGATAATCTGACGAAGGTAAACGCCATCCTTCATATAGTTGTTGGCATCTTCAAAGGTAGATAGTACGATAGATTTTTTTATAGGAGTTTCTGCATTAACCTGCAAATTTTTCAGTGTAGGGAATAATTTATTATTTACAAAATCTAACAGTTTATCGCCTGTCAAACTTTGGTCCTCAGCCCAATTTCTCCAACGGCATTCTTCTGGAATAATCGACTCGTATTCATCATCGTCAAATTCCCAGTTTTCTTCCTTGCTGTCATACACTTTTAAGAATAAAATCCATACTAACTGTTCAATTCGCTGGGCATCACCGCTGATACCTGCATCCATACGCATTATATCTCTTATTTTTTTTACAAAACCGCCTACTGCCATAATTAACCTACCTCATCCTCGTATAAGTAATCCTTCATTTTTGAAACTACTTCTTTGTATGCTTGACTGCCACCAAATAATTTTGCTATTTTACTTGGTTTTCCATATTTTTGGAAATCTTCCAGCTTTAAAATTTCTGTTTTTTCAATTTCCTTTATGCCTAAATCCATGTATTTTTCTAATAATAACTCTAATACTTCCTTTGCCTGTCCACTAAATTTAGAGAATATATCCTTCTTTTTGGTATTATTTGCCCTTTCCTTTCTAGTCAAAGGCTTTTTACCATAGGCAATATAGCAGATAAAATCAAAATCATCTACATCAGACATATTCTGTTCTGCTTTTAATTTGTCAATGTCAATACCGACTTCTGCTAAATGCTCTGCGATAATAGCCTTCCTTTCTGCCCCTTTCCAGTTACGGATAAAAGCTTCAAGGGAAGCAAATTCACCTATGATATTAGCTTTGGTATAATCAATGATATTTTCCTGTATTAGAAGTTTTCCATTAGTATCATAGACGGCTACTGCTTCATTTATTACAGAAACCTTACAGCCTTCTTTGCCTACATAGTAAACAGTTCTTTCATTACCGCCTGAAGGTGGCTCTTTGCCGTTATTGTTATTATTACTTTTTTCTTCACCAAAATTTTCTACCTGTTCTATAGGTCCGTCCCATTCAGGGTCAGCAAAAAGTGAGGTAATATTACGGAAATCCATTACCATAAAACTCAGCTTTCCTTCTTTTTCACGAAGTCTTGTACCCCTGCCGATAATCTGTTTAAAGGTCGTCATAGAAGAAATCATTTTATCAAGAACTATTAGCTTTGTCATCTTGCAGTCAGCACCAGTTGTCAGCAGTTCTGATGTTGTAGCAATAACAGGATATTTAGAAGAAACAGACATAAAGTAATCTAATTTACTTTTTCCATAGGTATCACTGCCAGTAATACGCACAACATAATCTGGATTTTCACGCACCATATCAGCATTGCAATTCACCAGTGCCATCCTCATACGCTCTGCATGTTCCTCTGTCGCACAAAAAACTATTGTCTTTTGCATACGTCCTGTTTTCTTTAAATAAGATGTGATTTTTTCCGCTACCTGATTTATTCTGTCCTGCAAAATTATATTGTAATCATAGTCACTATTGTTATATACCCTGTCCTCAATCTCATTACCGAAATAATCACGCTGACCTCGTACTGGTCGCCAGCCATCAGAAATATCCATAGTCACTTTAATTACCTTGAATGGAGCAAGAAAACCATCATTTATACCATCATTTAAACTGTACACATAAAGAGGATCACCAAAATAATCTATATTGGAAATATATTTTGTTTCCTTAGGAGTGGCTGTCATACCAAGCTGATCTGCACTGCTGAAATACTCCAGTACCTTCCTCCAGCGACTATCTTCCCTTGCTGAACCTCTGTGACACTCATCAACGATAATCAAATCAAAGAAATCAGGTGCAAACCATTCACGAAAATGTTCTTCACCACCATCACCAACCATCTGATGATACAAAGAAAAATAAACCTCATATGCACTAATGGTAGTTTTATCATCTTTAGCAAAATTCACTTTATGAATCGTCTTGCTTAGAGGTGCAAAATCCTGTTGTAACGTCTGGTCTACAAGTAAATTCCTGTCAGCCAAATATAAAATCTTCTTTCGCATGCCAGATTTTAATAAACGGTAAACAATCTGAAAAGCGGTGTAGGTCTTACCTGTGCCAGTTGCCATAACAAGCAGCAGCCTGTCCTGTCCCTTGGCTATCGCCTCAACTACTCTATTAATAGCAATTCTCTGGTAATAGCGTGGTGAATACGTCTCCCTGCTTGAATAATAGGGTTGCTCTATAATACTTTCTTCCTTGGCTGATATGCCATTTCCATTGTTTGATTCTGCTTTAAAACGGGTAATCAATTCCGTTTCACTAGGAAATTCATCTAAAGACAAAGTACGCTCTATGCCAGTAAGAAAATCATGCTCCACAAAGCCATCACCATTGGAACTATAAGCAAAAGGCAGGTCTAACATCTTAGCGTAAGTAATAGCCTGCTGTAAACCATATGATACAGAATGATTATTATCTTTAGCTTCTACTACTGCAATTGGCTTATTATCAGATAAATACAATAAGTAATCTACACGTTTAGGAGCTTCCCTTGATGCCATGTTTCCTTTAATATTTACCCTGCCATCTGTAATCTTGGTCTCCATGGTTATTTTATGCTGATTCCACTTCGCTGTAATAGCTGGTGTTATGTATTGCAGTTTTATATCTTCCTCGGACATTTTCGATTTATCAAGCACTGTAGTCATGGCTATCCCTCTAATTCAGATAAATATTTTATACTCTTTCTACAATTATATACTTTCTTGGACTTATTATCAAGTAAAATGCAATTGAGAAAATGACAGCTTTCATCCATATGTCATACGGCATTAT
>CALZDE010000183.1 GCA_945637225.1 uncultured Selenomonadaceae bacterium | reverse complement strand
AGAATAAGGTACCCGCCACTTATAGAAGTGGGGGACATCTCTTAGTCGTTATATGCTTTTGCCAAAATCTGAATAGGATGACAGGTAGGCTGGCTTGTTGCATGCTTGATCTGCTCACGACAGGTACCACAGTCACAAACTACCTCACTGGCACCACTTTCCTTGATGGTATTGAACAGCTTTTCGCCAACCTTCATGGAAGTTTCATAATTCTCCTTGCGGAAACCGTAGTTACCAGACATACCGCAACAGCCAGCATCAGCATTTTCAATATTCACGCCAATTTCCTGAAGCATATCAAGTGCAGGCAGGCCCATACCCTGTGCCCTTAAATGACATGGTGCATGATAGATAAGCTTCTTGCCGTCAGTGGACTTAGGCAGCTTTAATGTGCCTTCCTCCTGCATGATAGCCAAAAATTCAAAATCGTCATAGACGTTTGCCGCAGCTTCCTTCATCTCAGACTGGGCAAACAGCTCGGTATACTCAGATTTCAGCATTAATGCACAGGAAGTACAGGACGCAATTACTGGAATGCCTCTTCTTGCATACTCCAAAATAATAGATACATTGGTTGCAGCATGCTCACGAGCTTCATCAAGATAACCGCCAACTACCAGTGGAGAACCACAGCATACCCAGCGTTTATCATAAATTACCTCGATGTCGTTGGCATTCATTACCTCAACGAAAGCCTTGCCAACATCAGGGTCATTGGTATCAATATAACAGCCTGGGAAGTAAGCAACCTGACGTTTCTTGCCACCAGTCTGATTATAGCCCTTAATCCACTCGCGGAAATAGGTGCTTGCATAGCGTGGGGTTGGACGTGGTGCAAGATTTACACCGCCCATGCTCATCATAGTACCCATGATACCAGTAGCTTCACCGATACCCATACCAATATTGGCAAAGGTACGTGCTAATGGAATACCAGCAAGCATATCTGCCATCTTGAAGCCATGGCACAGCATTTCATCAGTCTTGGTATGTGCTTCTGGATGCTGCTGATAATACCTGCCACGCTCTAACATATTCAGTGTAGAAACTGCAACACCATGAGGACAGGTAATATCGCAGTTCTTGCAGTTGGAACACAGCTTCAAGGTTTCCTCATAATCACTTTCATCAGAAAAGTGCATACGGTTGTGAGCAGGTCCTACCAGCTTTGGTCCTTTATATTCACGATTTGCCTTGGTAATTGGGCAGACTGCAATACAGGAGGTGCAGGCCACGCAGTTATCCGCAGAATCTCTAGCTCTTTCTTCTAACTCCATAATATAATACCCCCTTAATCACGCCTTGGCAGCCTTGTAAGCAGAACCAAGTGCCACACCATTACCAGAATGCTCGAAACAGAAATCATATCCGCTCAGATTACGTCCTGCTACATATACATTCTCAATAGTTTTGCCACTAGCGTTTACACCACGCAGACTTGCATCGGTCTTAACACCAGCCAAAGCAAAGCCATGCTTCTTATCGGAGAATAGCTGCTTATTAGCCCAGGTTTCCTCTACGCAGTCAGCTTCAACCTGCAGGCCAAAAACCATTTCCTTTGGAGCACCGATATCACGCATGGTAATACCGCCATTGTAGAAACCGCCAGTAGCTAAAATGAATTTCTTAGCTTCATAGGTCTGGAGACGAACCTCACCGCCAGCCTTTACAGCAACGGCCTTATTTCCTCTAAACTCAACATGTTCAGCCTTGGAATTTTCAATTACGTGGATACCCTTTTTCTTCAGGGCACTCAGGAGAGCATCACGGAGACGAACACCATTTACTGAAGGAGGCATGCCAGTAGTTTCAACTATATCACAGCCCAGTTCCTTAGAAATTTTCTGATATACAGTACCACCTTTAGTACCTAAAATCTGAGGCACTACTAAAACCTTGCCTGCACCAGCGAAAGCCTTCAGCTGAGAAACCAAGGAGCTATAGCCAGCATCAGTATCAGCCCAGTAAGCTACATCGCGGGTAGTAAGGTCACGGCCGCCCTGCAAGCCAGTATCAATAGAAACTACGGTGTACTTCTTATCTTCACCTAATTCCTTAGGAAGATTTTCCGCAACCATGTCTACATAATAGTCCTTCAATTCCTTAACACCAACAAGCACAATTTCCTTTGCCTTGAAGCACTTGTTGCCCCGCATGGATTCAGGAAGCAGGCAGGTTGGCTTTAAGGTACCAACACCGGTGATAACCCACTGCTGCTGGTCTACATCACCAACATAAGGATGACCTTCAGAAGCTACAACATTCTTAAAGAACTTCACAGCTTCCTTTATGGTCTCTACACCAATCTTCTTGTATGGATGGCTGTCAGCAACCTTTGCAATAGCTTCAATAGGATTTTCTACCGCATTGCCTGCATCATCATAGCCTAATAAATCAATCAAGCCACTATTTAAAGGGAATGTACCAGCACCATAGGAAAGGAGAGTTACCTTCTGACCCTGATTAGCACTGACTAAAGCGGAAACAAGGCCGGCAACACCATTACCGATAACAACTACATCTGATTTGCTCATTTCCGTCTACCCCCATTTACATTGAACAGCAGTTCATACATACCTCTAGTCATCTCAGCCTCACGAAGAGTCTTTCCCATCATAACAGGAGTAATGCCCTTCCAGCGAGCCTGCAGGAAATTCTTCATATCAGATAAGGAATCCGGCAATTCATCAGAAGTTTCCTTAAAGAGCTTATGAGTAAGAGCAGCTGCGCGGATAGCACAGTAGTTGCCCTGACAGGTACCCATGCCAAGACGTGTACGACGGCGGACGTCTGCTACACTGTGACTTGATGGTTCAGCGGCAATACGCTGAATTTCTGCCATAGTAACGTTCTCGCACTCACAGATAACCTCACGTGTCTCAGGCTTATCCTTCAAGGTCTGTACTACCTCTGGGAACTTGTCTACGCCAAGACGGGTAGCGGCAAGGTTTACACCATAGGCTGGGAAATACTGACGAGCTGCCTTGCGATCTGCCTCAGAAACAGCTGGTACAAGGTCTTCTTTTGCAGTACGGCACTCAGAAACCTTGTTGAACATCTTCTGTTCAAGAACGTCACAGAACTTCTCAGCCATGAGACGATAGGTAGTGAACTTACCACCGCAGATAGTCATCATGCCCTTCAAGCCGTCTTCCTTCTCGTGGTCAATGGTTACGAAACCGCGGGAAGCGTTACGGCCACCCTCAGCACCCTTTGGCACGTACAGAGGACGAGAACCGGCAAATACGCGAAGAATGCGGTAATCACGCAGATGCTCAAATACGCCCTCACCAGTCTTCATCAGTTCTTCTACCTCATCCCATGAAGTGGAAGTATCCTCTGGGTCAGGAATGGTGATGGAAGAAGTACCCAAAATAGTGATAGAGCCATGTGGCACGAAGATATCGCCATTTGATGGAGTGCGGAGACGATTTACAATGTGGCTGGTGATACGCTGATTGAAGGCAATGAGAGTACCCTTGGAAGGACTTACATTACAATCAAGTCCAGCCAACTGAGCCACCTTGCCAGACCAAGGGCCAGCGGCATTTACCAGCATATCGCACTCGATGCCATATTCCTCGCCAGTTACATTATCGCGAACAGTGATACCTCTTACAGTACCATTCTGTACATCTATGCCGATGATTTCGGTATAAGTCTTATAACGTCCGCCATAACGGGCAGCGGACTCTAAATTCTGCCATGACATACGGAAGCCGTCAATAGCACCATCTGGTACCTCATAAGCACAAACCAGCTTACGGGACAGATTGGGAACAGTACGGAAAGCCTCTTCCTTAGAAAGCTCACGTGTCTTGATACCACTAGCCTTACAGCCATCCAACCAAGGCTGTACAAAGTCAGGATCATCACCCTCTACCTGTACAAACATACCCATGGTAGCTTCTACGCATGATTTACCGATACGGCGCAGAATGGTGTTTTCCTCAATACATTCCTTTGCTGCTTCCTGGTCCTTTACTGCATAACGGGCACCGGAATGCAACAGGCCATGATAGCGAGAGCTGGCACCATTAACCATGTCCTGCTTCTCAATAAGGAGAGCCTCAATGCCACGCATAGACAGGTCACGCAGGATACCAACGCCAGTAGCGCCGCCGCCGACAACGACAACTGTAGCTTTGTCCTTAACCATAAAAATCCCCCATTTTTCACACTATACAAAAACCAAACCCCTAAAACATAACTAATCAGCCAACGACTGAAAATTAACGTAAAAAAAGAAATTTGTACTAAATATTCTAACAATTTACATTTTGTAAATCAATAAAGCACAAAATTTCACTACGCCATTATAATATACTATTTTCTTTCATTAGTCAATAGCTTATTTAAAAATTTATTAATTTTTCGACAATTCAATATTTTATAATATGAAACTATTTTTCTTTTAATTCTTTATACATTAAATATTATTATTCTATCGTTAAATTCATCATATCATTTATTTTATA
>CALZDE010000182.1 GCA_945637225.1 uncultured Selenomonadaceae bacterium | reverse complement strand
ATAGAATAAGGTACCCGCTACTTATAGAAGTAGGGGACATCTCTTAGTCGTTATACATAAAGCCGTATTCTATTCGTTCAAAAGTATCTTCGCAGTCTGTTCATCTGTAATAAGCACATTGATCAAATGTCCTCGCAATGCACCCAGAATAGCCGGCACCTTCTCTCTTGAAGCCGCCATACCGATACTGTATTTTAGATTTCTCAAAGTATCTAACGGTACTGCAATTGTTCTATCCGTAAACTCTGTCTTGACTGCCCTGCCATTCATATTATAAAAAACAGAGCAAATTTCGCCTACCGCACCTGTTCTTGTCAAGGATTCAATAGCTTCCCTGCCAAATTCACCACTCCAAATAAGGTTTGAGGATTTAACTGGTGCACCAATACCTACTATGCCGATATCCAGCTTTTTCCACATAGAAGATATCTTCTCGTAATTCATGTCCTGCACTATCGCATCACGAATTTCTGCTGTTCTTGTAATAGCCGGAGC
Source organism: uncultured Selenomonadaceae bacterium (assembly GCA_945637225.1). GTDB lineage: Bacteria > Bacillota > Negativicutes > Selenomonadales > Selenomonadaceae > CAMCDL01. The sequence continues at coordinate 4,031 of CALZDE010000182.1, read as the reverse complement.
ATAGATATAATGACTTCTCCCCCCAAAGATATGAGCCAGCTGAAAGCATAGTGTATTTACATGGTACTCACTTTCAATATTCTCAGGGCCGCCATCCAACGGAACAAAATCAATGTCCATAGGCGATATACGTTCTCTACCTGCCTGATTAACAAGTTCCTTGATACTTGTACCCCACGCAAGACCGATCACCTGTCCCGGCTCGACAATACGGCGCAAAAGTCCTAAGCCAGCGAGTCCCATATTCTGCTTAACAACCTGTAAATCAATACTTTTCGGTACTACAAAAGCCTCCTTCAAGCCAAATCGCTTCTCCATAGCCAGTTCAAGTTCGTCATAAATATCATTGTCTACCGTAATCTTCACAATCCCCTGTTCCGAAGCCCTTTTTAAATATTTACTGATTGTAGTCCTGTCAACACCCATTTTTTTTGCGATTTCACTTTGCTTCATGTTGTCAATGTAATACATATTTGCAACCTTGACTAAAATTCTTTTTTCTACTGGAACCATGTCATCCACCTGCCATAATACGTTTATTATGTTCATTTTAGCATATTATTATCACATTTACAACACTATATCACATAGTTGAAACAATATATTCATAAAAAAAGAGAGGCCCTCTTTATCAGAGAACATCTCCTATTACTGTCAAAGCATATCTCACTTTATCAGAACTGATATTTGAATAATTTAACAAAAACGCATGAAGGTTTCGTTCCTTTTTATCCAAATAATAATCAGATAATGCCTTAAAACTGATACCATGCTCCATTAATTTTTCCGCAATATATTTATCCTTATGTGCTGTTTTTAATTCCAGCAAAAAATGCAGTCCAGAGGAATTATCCACTATAATACATCTATCCTTAATTTCGCTGTTCCGTATAATATTGATAATTTCCTGCTGTTTCTTTCTGTAATAAAGCCTCATCCTGTTGATATGCTTTTCAAAATATCCCTCTGCAATAAACTCTGCTAGTGCATACTGACCGAACGTAGAAACTGTACAGTTATAAAATCCCAGTTTTTTATAAAATTCATTAATTAAATGAACTGGCAGTACCATGTAGCTGATACGGATGGTAGGAGTCAGTGACTTTGAGAAAGTATTCATATAAATTACCTTTTCATTTCTGTCCATGCTCTGCATTGGCGGTATTGGCTTACCATTCTGACGAAATTCACTGTCATAATCATCCTCGATTATATATCTATCTTCCGCCTTATTTGCCCAATCCAATATCTCATACCGTCTTGGAGCCGACATAGTAATGCCTGTAGGAAAATGATGAGCAGGACTTATGTGGGCAATCTGAGCATTATTTCTGATTAATTCCTCCACCATAATTCCATTATTATCAATATTTCCCAAACAGCAATTTACCTTATGTAAATTATAAATCTGTGGTAATTTGCCGTAACCTGGATTTTCAATGCAATACGTTTTATCATTTCCTAGAAGCTGAATTAATAAGCCATAAAGATACTCTGTACCAGCGCCAATAATAATCTGTCTTGGGTCAACTGTCATGCCCTTAAAAGACTTCAAATGCTGTGCAATAGCGTTTCTAAGCTCTCCAACACCGCCAATATCCACAGTTGTCATCAGGCTTTCCTGCTTCTCTGCCAAAAGTCTCCTCATTATTTTACTCCAAACAGAAAAAGGAAACATCTCTGGATTTGTAAAATTATTGGATAAATCAATTTCAATATTATTTCCATTTTGTGGCAAATCAATAGCCGAAGAAATATCTTCCTTTTTGATATTTTCAGGAATATTGTTTTTCCTTATATCTGCTACATAATATCCTTTTTTGGGTATTGAAAAAATATAACCTTCACTGATTAACTGTTCATAGGCATTTTGTGCAGTAATGGTACTTACACCGTTATTTTCAGCAAAGCTTCGTTTAGAAGGCAGTTTTTCTCCTGCTAGAAAAACACCATTTATAATATCCTCTTTAATACATTTATAAATATGCTCATAAAGAGGAATTGTTATATTTTCAAAATCATATGTACGCATAACTTCCCCAGCTTTTTATCGTATTTCAATGCACATACAATAGCATATTTACCGCAAAATGTCAATGTTCAGCACGAAGCAGAGGCAGATAGCTTTTCTTTACACAGGCGATTACCGCAGTAGCCATAATAATGTTAATACCACCCTTAATCAAAAGACCTGGAGCAGAAGCAAGACCTGCTTCCAAACTGTCAAAAAGAATTGCACCAGTTACGGTATAACCAGTCGCCATAAATAAAACTGCCACAGTCATAGCAAATACATTTTTCACCATACTGTCACCGCTTAATTCACAGAAAATATACGCCATAACCAGCTTAATGATAAAAGTTGGCAAAATCCAAATAGGGAAACCGCCAATTAAATCCGCCAGAGCAGAACCGATAGCCGCCGCAATCATACCTTCCTTTTTACCGATGATATACGCCGCAATAAATATCATGCCATCACCTAAATGAGCATACCCCAATGGAATAGGCACCTTTGGTATAAAAGTCATTAAGAAAACCAGTGCCGCCATTACACCAGTAAGACAAAGCTGTTTTGCACTAAGCTTCAAATTCATAAGAATCATTCCTTTCACATCAATATGTTGACAAGTATAGCATATACTGATAATATGTATATAACCAGTTTAGTAAAATTTTTCAATACCAGATGGAAGGAGTAATTAAAGAATGAAAAAGCTGACTTCACTGCTATTAACAGCACTCATAGCGACCACATTAACAGCTGGCTGTGGTACTGCAAATACAACCACTTCAACAGACACACAGACTGCTTCCTCAGCAGAAGAAACTGTACAGGAAAATCAGGAAAAAGAGACGAAGGAAAAGTTCGTTATTGTGGATGATAACCTCTCTAACCTTCAGCTTACTGCACCAAATCTGCCTGTTTATGACAAAATGACTATCGCCCAGCGCAGGGAAAAGGGACTGCCAACCGCTTTGCCAGAACTCACACCATATAGCACTGGAAAGGTAGCCTACCTCACCTTTGATGATGGCCCAGAAAACATCAATACCATAGCAATTCTCGATACACTAAAAGAAAATAATGCCGTAGCAACCTTCTATGTGACAGGTGCTCATGCGGAACTTTATCCTGATGTTTTAAAGAGAATTTACGAGGAAGGTCACGCAATAGGCAACCACAGCTATGACCATGATTATGACAGGCTCTACCCAATCATTGATGGCTTTATGTCAGAAATGATGCATACCGATGATGTTATTATGAAAATACTTGGCGTAAGACCTATGATTTTACGTGCTCCTGGCGGTACTATCGGACATTTTAGTGATATATACTGGCAGACCATTAAGGAAAATGGCTACACAGAGCATGACTGGAACGTAAGCTCAGCTGATGCCGCTCCAAATCACCCAGTAGCACAGGATTTTATTGATAATATAGATTTCGGTACCTCAGACGGAAAGGAATCAGCAATTATACTCATGCACTGCTCTGAAGGGCACGAGGAAACCGCTAAGGCACTGCCAAAAATCATTCAGATTTTAAAGGACAGAGGATATACATTCGGTGTAATCACGCCAATGACTCCACAGCCTTGGTAAACTAAATAAAAAAGTGCATACGCACCATAGCATACACACTTTATTAAAATTACAACATTTATTCTAGCGGAACTAATTTCCCATCCTTCTCAACCATAATCTTTCCTTGATTATCCATCATATAACTACCATTTTTCTCTTTGGTAAATTTAACTTCAGTCTGTAAAACTCCATTATACATTACACCCTGCATATCCTTAAATAGTTATATGTTACTATTCTACACAAAATAAAAAAATCCTCTTTTTTACTGTAAAATAATCTTCACAAAAATTTATGTGAAAATTAATTGATAGCAAAATGTGCTTTATTATGCTATAATAATACAGGAAGTGATTTATTAATGAGCAACAAAGCTAAAATTCGCGAAGATGCCATGAAACTTAATCCTATAGATGATACTCTGTTCTGTAAAATGGCAG
>CALZDE010000181.1 GCA_945637225.1 uncultured Selenomonadaceae bacterium | reverse complement strand
AAGAATAAAAAGGCTGTTTTAGATACTATAGAAGGTATAGAATCTAAAACAGCAAAAGTATGGTAGAGCTGTTTTAGTACAACATGGAATTTAGAAAGACTAAGGGTTTAAAACCAGTAAATAATTTAAATGTATAACTTATTATGATAGGAGATAGCAGTTTATGCAGCATGAGGATATCAGTAACAAGATAAGATATTTAGCAGCAGATACCTTATTATCTTATGCTAAAAGCAGGTATGATGAATTAGTTGCAGGAAATGGTGATTTTGTTCATTATTCTTCTGATCAGACTGTTTATAAGATTTTAGAAAAGGAGAAAATATGGCTTCGTAATATCTCTTTTATGAATGATTATGCAGAAATTGAAACTGGGCGAAGTATATTGCTCCGCATATTCCGGGAAAAGAAATTACTGAATAAATACAATGAAGCACTACGTCATATAGGTATTCAAAGTATTACCATGCAGGATATTATCAAAGAATTTGAAAATAAAAATTCTGATGCTCGCCGTAATGTGTACATAGCAAGTTTATCTGAACATAGGCAGTCTGGGGAAGAACATCATATGGGGCGTCTTCAGATGTGGCAGGCATATGGTCGTGGAGCAGGTGCGGCATTAATTATCAATAGGGAATTTATGCGTGTTAATGCAGATGAAAAGTCACTTATTTACATTGCTCCTATAATTTACGTAAATCCTGATTCACCGGATAATCTTCTGGAAGAAATGAACCGCGTAGCAGACAAGCTGAAGGCATTTCCATATGTTGGTGAAGAACAGGCTGGTACAGTAATGGAAATACTGATGAGTATTCTGTTTATTAATATGGTTACTATTAAGCATATTGGCTTTAAGGAAGAACGTGAATGGCGTATTGCTATGGTGACTACTCCAGAAATCAGCCGTAATATAAGCAAGTCAGGGCTGATGGAGAAGGATGTTGTTTTTGTAAATGGTGTTATGCAAAAAATATATAAAATACTGCTTCAGCCAACTATAAAACGCATTTGGGGTGAAGAAGCAGGTTTGCAGGCAATGATAAAAGGAATATTGATTGGTCCTACACCTAATGTTGCAATGTCACAGGAAGTCTTTCAGGAAATGCTGGAAGAAAAAGGTTTTGTAGACGCAGATAAATGTATTGTAGCGTCACATATTCCATTAAGAATATAACGTTTATTATAATTATTACATCTTGAACTTTCTTACAGCCTCTTGCAGTAAATCTGCCTGAGCACTAAGCTCAACGGAAGCGGCTGCACTTTCTTCAGCAGTTGCAGAGTTGGTCTGTACTACGTTAGAAACCTGTAATACACCCTGATTAATCATCTGAAGAGCACTGTTTTGCTTGGTGGAAGCCTCAGCAATTTCGTTGACGAGAACTGCAACCTTGGAGACACCAGCATTGATTTCTTTCAGAGCCTCAGCGGTTTCATTAGCCAACTGAGTACCATGATTTACCTTGTCAAAGGATGTTTCTATAATATCGGTGGTCTCCTTGGCCGCCTTAGCACTGCGGGCAGCAAGATTTCTTACTTCCTCTGCTACTACGGCAAAGCCCTTGCCATACTGACCGGCACGAGCAGCCTCAACAGCGGCATTCAAAGCCAAAATGTTGGTCTGGAAAGCGATTTCATCAATGGTCTTGATGATCTTTGCAATATTGGTAGAGGATTCGTTAATTTCTTCCATAGCTACCAGCATGCGTGCCATCTGCTCATTACCCTGAGCAGCTTCGTTCTTTACGATGTTAGTGAGATTGTTAGCTTCAGAGGCATTGTCTGCATTTTTGCTGGTTTGAGCGGTAATTTCTGAGATGGAAGCGGAAAGTTCCTCGACGGATGAAGCCTGTGTAGAAGCACCGCTGGCAAGCATGTTGCCAGAATCAGAGATATTCTTGGAACCGCTGGCTACCTGCTGAGCAGCAACAGAGATTTTTCCCATAACATCCTTGAGCTGACGGCTCATTTCATTAAAGGACTGAGCTACAGCACCAAATTCATCATTACGGCTGGTATCTAGCTGTACACGCAGATCACCCTTAGCCAAAAGCATGGTATTTTCTTTCAAATCCTCAAGAGGAGTAATGAAATTATTAGTCAGGAGACGTGCACAGGCAACGGCTGCCAAAAGGAGAGCAATACAAACAATGATAACAAAGGTAATGGACTTCCAAATAGCACTGGTGACATCTGATTTTGGATTTTCTATTACAATTGTCCAGTTTAATTCATTTACAGGGGCGGATGCTGCCAGACAGTCAATACCATCAGCATTGGTGTATTCCATAGCAGCTTTCTGACCGGAGAAAGCACTGGCAACAGGTGCCATATTTGCCCAGTTGGTGAGATTGGAAATGTATTTGTTATCTGGGTGAAGCATGACATTTCCCTTGGAATCAGTAAGGTAAATGGTTTCCTTGCGGTCTTCAAGCTGACCGATACCGGATGTGAGAATAGAGTTAAGTGTATCCATATCAAAGGTAGAACCCATGACACCGATTACCTGTCCCATTGAATTTTTTATAGGAATGGCTGCAATAACAATCACTTTGCCAGTTGATTTTGATACAACGGCATCACTGAAGGCAAATTCCTTACCGTTTCTTGCGGCCTGGAAATAGTCACGGTCACTGACATTTACCATAGTACCTGAATCTCTGGAGATCTGCATACCAGACAGGTCAGCGACAAACATGTTTCTGATAGCATGATTGGATTTTACCATAGCCTTAAGGGATACATTCATACCATTAACATCCATGTTTAGGAATTCATTAGTCATTGCTAATGCCTGCATGGTATCCTTTTGGGATACGAGCATGGTGTACATGTTATCTGACTTTAGCTGTGTGGTGTACACATTATGGTCATTGGTCTGAGTAATTCTGTCCGTATAGGAAGAAGTTTCGACAATGAGTGTAATGATAACCATCGGAACGAGGGCTAGGGCAAGGAAGCTGAAGGTCAGTTTCTTGCTGAGGTTCATGTTAATTAAGGAATTAAGTCCCATTGCATTTACCACCTTTTTAAATTAAATAAATCACTAATGCTATTTTGCCATATTTCGTTGAATAATGCAAGATTTTTTTATTCATTTCCTATTAGAAAATGAAATAAGGAGCATAAATTGTATGATTTTGGGGCATATGGCGACTTTTGTTTTTATTTTTAAAGAATAGTGTTGAAATTTTTCTCTGAATGTAGTAGAATAAAGGATAGTTTTTCGTGTAAAATTAACTTGACGCAGGTGATGGAATTGGCAACAAAAGTATTTGACTTTATAAAGGAAGATTTAGCTGTATTGGAACCAGCCTTACTGGAGGCTACAAAAGCAAAGGTGGAACTGGTTACTGAAATAGGCTCTCACTTGGTAAAGTCAGGGGGCAAACGGCTTCGTCCCGCTTTGTTCTTTTTAGCAGCCCGTAGTGGCGGTGATTATCAGAGAGAAAGAGTTATGCCTTTAGCGGTGGCTTTGGAAATGATTCACATGGCTTCTCTGGTACATGATGATGTTATAGATAATGCAGATACAAGAAGAGGAAGTGCAACGGCAAATTCCAAATGGGGTAATCAGATTTCGATTTTAAGCGGTGATTATCTCTTTGCAAAGGCCTTCTATATGGTAGCTTCTGGTGAATTCAGCAAGCGTGTCAATGTTCAGCTGGCTTCACTGATATGTGACCTCAGTGCAGGTGAAATTATTCAGAATAAGGAAACCTATACTGCATGTATTGATGAGGAAGAATACTATGACCGCATAGCTAAGAAAACAGCTAACTTTATAGCTATCAGCTGTCAGCTTGGTGCTGATGTGGCAAAACTCCCAGAGAAAACTGTAGATGCACTTTATGATTTTGGTTACTGCATTGGTATGGCTTTTCAGCTGACTGATGATTTACTGGATCTGACCAGTGATTCCAAAAAGCTTGGCAAGCCAGCAGGTAATGACATTTTGCAGGGTATTGTAACATTGCCAGCCATTCATGCGCTGAATGTAAGTCCCGATAAGGAGGAACTTCGCAGAATTGCTACAAATCGTAACATGACTGCTGAGGAATTGGCTCATGCCATAGATATAGTAAGAAATTCTGGCGGTATTGAATATACTAAGAAAAAGGTGCAGGAATTTTTAAATACTGCCCGTAAGGTACTGCCGGAGGATCTGCCAGCTGAGGTCAGAGAAACCTACTTGATGGTAGTTGACTTTATTGGTGGCAGAGAATTTTAATGTTAGGCAGCTCTTTTTTAGGAGGTGACATAATGTTCGGTATAGGTGTACCTGAATTAATGATAATTCTGGTAATTGGTTTAGTGGTATTTGGTCCGGGAAAACTGCCGGAAATCGGTCGTGCATTAGGCAAGACTATCAATGAGTTTAAAAAAATGAGTGCTAGTATTTCACTGGATACACCACCGCCAGCTCCTGCGCCAAGACCGGCACAGACAGCTCCGACGGATACTCCAAAGCCAGCAGTGGAAGTGAAGGCTGAAGTGAAGGAACCAGTAAAGGAAGCAGAAAAAGCA
>CALZDE010000180.1 GCA_945637225.1 uncultured Selenomonadaceae bacterium | reverse complement strand
GTTTTTCCTGTACCTGTTGCCATAGCCAGCAAGACACATTTCCTGCCATTTACGACTGCATTTTCTGCCGATATAATCGCCCTCACCTGATAATCACGCAAATTTAAGCCATCAGGATTCTGCAATAAATCAAAGGGCATTTCAAATGAAGCTGGCTGAAAATCATAGTCACCGTAAACACCATAAAACCACGTTGCAATACTGTGCGTCACAGGCAAATAGTTTTTGCAGTCCTCTATACTTCCATAATCCTCATGCGTTGCCTTATTTCTCACCTTGCGTAAAGCATGGAGCATAGCGGTCAGCTCATTATCAATATAGCCTTCCTGCCACAGCTTATTAATTCGCTTATCTGCTTTATTATCATAAGGAAACTCTACCCTGTCATACTGATACATGAGATTAACAATAGACTCACCCATTTTACCCAGCTTTATCAGACAGGAATTAGGGTCACTATAACAGTATTTTTCCGCTAAAGTGCCATAATTAGCCAATGCAGGAAATTTTTCTTGTAAAAATTCAAAATTAGCCATATTGCTCGTCAGCTGCCTTCCATTCTACAATTTAATATATTGCCTTCATATCATTTTAACATTTTTGATAAAATTTTTCAACTAAAAAACACCCGCCCCTTTTTAAAAGGAACGAGTGCCATCATAAACATAATTTACTTTTCTATACGATATTCATCCGCATCAATAAAACTATTTGGCTTAGTATCTATGAACATCTTTTTTGCTGCTGAACAGATTGCCTTGGTGGTAATTACATCTACTGTACCTGCCACAATAGCTCCAATACCTGGAATTACCTTCAGCACAGAACGCTTTGCCGCCTGCTGAGCCGCCTTTGTTGCTACCATTTCACCTATTTTTTCCATGGCAGAACCGCCTGCAAAGCAAGCTACAATAGCCAGCTTCACCTTATCATCATTGGCATCATAACCGCCCATACGTGCAATTGCCGCAACGGTACACACCTGAATGTATACCGTTCCAACCAGATTAAGAGGTAATGCCGCAAACCCAGGTACACCAGTAACGGTACTAAAAACACCGCATTTTACCAATTGGGCTTTGATGAGTGCATCCACCTTCTGCTCCAAGGTTTTCCCTGGCTTGTTCATATATTTATTCGCTAATTCGTCAGCCTGATCTAAGCCAGGAATAGGAATGTTGGTATTGACCATATCCACAGCCCACATCATCAGGGTATTAATTGCACTTTCATTTTTATCGTCACCCTTGATCAGCTTAGTTGCACAATTCATAGCGGTTTCGATACCTGGTAATTTCGTTATGGATTCCTTTAATCCCATTATCAACACTCCTTTCGCATAGAAAAAATTATTTATTCTTTATATCCTTATCATAATCCTGATCGTCAAAAATACGAGGTCTTGTCACGTCAAAGGCAGGGTTAATCAAGCTCTTTTCAGGCTTCCAGTCAGGAGTAACAATACCTGCAATATCCATTACTGTATGAATCATATCGTCTGTCATAAATGGTCTGTTGACAGCCATCTGAATCATAAGCCACTTCTCTGGGTGCTTTTTCTTGAAGCTGTCAGACGCCCAGATAATCAGAGGAACCTCAATCATGTGACGGCTTGGATTTTCTTCGATATGTCCATTAAATCCATCCTCATCATAAACTGCTTCACCATGGTCAGGCAGATAAATAACGATAGAGTCAGTTTTGGTCTCACGGAATTTATCAATAATACCGCTTACAATATAGTCATTGTAGTAAATGGCATTATCATACTGAGCAATTATCTGCTTCTGCTCATCATTGGCACCTGCCTTAATATCCTCTTTCTTGAATTTGGTGAAGATATATGGGAAACGATTGTAATACGCACCATGACAGCCCATGAGATGAACTACGAAGAAGTTTTTATTTGGGTCACGGCTGGCAATCGCCCTGTCTATAATAGGGAAAAGCTCGCCATCCAATACGCCGTTGTCTTCCTTGGAATCACGAATCTGAGTGTATTCACTTACAGCACTGTGAGCCGCATAAATCTGTGCTACACTGCCCCAGACACCAGAGCTTTCCTGATTAGAAAGCCAATATGTCTTGTAGCCTGCTGTATTCATAATATCAATCAGATTATGATAATTATACCACTCACCGCCAGTTTCCCTGTCACAGAAGGTAAAAATCTTACTGAGGGAAGCTACAGTAGTAGAGTGAGCACTGACAACATCACGGAAAACGCTGATTTCGCCAGTTGCCGCCATATCATCAAGATTTGGAGTATTTGGAACATCATAGCCGTAAAGATGCATATGATTTCTGTTGGTAGACTCGCCCTGAATAAAGACAATATTGGTAATATCGCCATCATTTCTCGTCAGCTCAATATTGGTATCAATATGCTGAGAAAGTTCCTGATATGCTACATGATTTTCCCATGCCTTAGAAGCCGCATTTGCAAAACGTGTAAAAGGTGTCAATGGGTCATCAATCATGTAATTTGGATAATAGGAAAACGCACAGATGGTATAGCCGATACATACAGAAAGAGTAATACCGCTTATTACCTTTTGGCTCTGCTCGTCACACTGCACCTTGCGCCAAGGCTTATAATAAGCAAACGCTGATACAATAGCTACGATTAAGAAAATTGCCCACAGCTGTTCAGGACCAAGGTACATGCTCAAAAATTCCTTTGATTCCTGCGGTGTGGTTTCTGCCATAGCCGCTACTACACCAACACCGATAACCGCCTTATACTGATACAGTACAAATGCCTCTACTATAAAGAAAAACAGGCTGACACAGGAAATAAAGCATTTCAGCCCCTTAGAAAACCAAGGTACAAAAAGCCACTCTATCAAACCGCCTACAATGAATGACCATAACAGAACTGTAAAGAAATAACTAAGCTCAAAATCACCCTTGCCCTCGTTGGCTAATTTCATAGTATAGGTAATACCATTCGTCAGGCAGAAAATGATAATAAAGCCGAAATTGCGTTTAAATGTCTGCGCAGCTCTTAGGAGCAAATCTCCCATATTCCGAAGAAAACTGCATACACAGCAATTACAAGGTTCCAAAATTAAAAACTTCCCTTCCAAAAAAATTCAGCAAAAATGCTTTAAAGCTGATTCATCATTCTATGAGTTTGTGGAATAACTCTTACATCATGTAGCTTCTGCATAGCCAGTTTTTGTAATTGAAGCATCATTTCTGGTTTTGTAGGTGGTACGTTATTCATTGGGGTAACAGGCTGTAAAACCATTAAAATATTAGGGTCAACCTCTGCCACAATATCTACTGCTCTCTGGAAATCGTAGAGAACCAAATCGCCAGGAATAACAAGTTTTACATACATATCCTTGTCCTTGGCAATTTGCAGGAATTTTTTATGCTTTGTCCAAATTTCTCTTTCAATAGCCTGTGGCATTTTAATGTCCATACTGATAATATCTACTACATCAAGAACTTTTTCTAATTCATTTGGCAAACTGCCATTTGTCTCTAAAAAAATAGGAATATTCACCAGCTTGGAAAGCTCACGAATAAAATCAGCATGAAGCAAAGGCTCACCGCCAGTAAGACTGATGGAATGATGTGGAGTTTCCCTCATATATTCCTCTATTATCTCTGCAACCAGCTGAGGATTTACGGGGTTAGCAATTTCACGAAACTTTCTGGAGCCTGCAGAGGTTTCTGCCTGCAAAACAAGATGTTTACCTGCTTCGTTTTCCGTATCACAGTAACGGCAATTCAGATTACAGCCTTCAAAACGCACAAAGACCTGCCTGCATCCAACATAACGGCCTTCCCCCTGAATAGAGGAAAAGATTTCAATTAAATTTGCATTCATAAGGCACCTCTTTCATTAATCCTCGGTATAAATAACGGAAGATTTTGGTGATTCCCAAACCTGAATATACTTTAACTTTGCATTATCATTGAAGAACTCAGCCTTCTTCATTTCATTATAAACATACTGAGCGATGTTTTCAGCGGTAGGATTGATATTTTCAAAAGCAGGCAATTCATTCAGCATACGATGGTCGAGAGTTTCTAATAATTCTCTCAGTCTTCCCTTAACCAGCTTAAAATCTACCAGCATTCCTAAATTATCTAATTTTGAGCCAATTACACTAGCCTCTACCACCCAGCTATGGCCATGCAGTCTGTCGCATTTGCCAGGGTAGCCAGCTACTCTATGTGCCGCCTCAAACTCTGCACTTACCTTTATTTCAAACATTATATAATCCTCCATTTTCTCTTACACAACTACTGTGAAAAAGGGAATCCGACACCCATTAGATGAAAGATTCCCCAATATTTAAAATTTTAATGCTTATTCTTTTCACCCATCAGCTGTTCGTAGGTCATAGCTCTTGTATGCTTTGTATGGGACCACTCTGTATCATTACGATGGATAAAGCCTAAGAAAATGATAGGAATCCATGAATAAATGAATACAGGATAGAGAAGCAGATACAGCCATGCCTTTGGTTTTGCCTTAATCTTCGCCAGTATTATCATAGGCAGTACATACTGACCCAGCATGA
>CALZDE010000179.1 GCA_945637225.1 uncultured Selenomonadaceae bacterium | reverse complement strand
AAGAATATTACATGTAATATTCAATGATAAAAAAATACCACCTCACATACCAATTATAAATTTTTTTAAAGAATATTGGGAATACCATGTAGAACTAACTTATTTTTGCAAATCATGTTTTTTAACATTAATCCTATTGTATAGGTTTTGTTGGCAGTGTATTTCTCTTGACGAAAAGGATAAATAATGGTATGCTTTACTATATTGAAATAAGCATATTCACTTGTCATTTTAGATAGGAGCCCAATTATTATGATAGTAGGCAATATAAGTGAAATTAAGGAAGTTTCCGACAGATATCCTGCTCGGATTCGTGAAGCTCTTAAATTCCTGCAGGATACGGATTTTTCTTCCCTTCCTGATGGAAAGATTGAGATTGACGATGGCATGTATGCCAACCTTCAGAGGTATCAGACAAGAGTTCCTGAGTCTGGCAAGCCTGAGGCTCACAGAAAGTACATTGATGTACAGTTTGTGGTCAGCGGTGAAGAGGAAATGGGCTGGTGTCCTTTACATCCATGCCTAAAGCCTTTTGTGGATTATGATGAGGAAAAGGATCTGATTTTCTATGAGGAGTTAGACCCATTCAGCGCCATAGCTTTACATAAGGGTGATTTTGCAGTATTGTTCCCAAATGATGTACATCGTCCTTGCGGTTCTCTTTACGAGAATCCTACTGATGTTACCAAGGTAGTTGTTAAGGTATTGGTAGACAGCGTTAAGTAAGTCTATCAGAATAAAATATATTTGGAGGATTTTTATTTCATGAGTGTAAGAAGAATATTTGTGGAAAAAAGACAGGGCTTCTTCGATATCAAGGCTCAGCAGCTTTGTGACGATTTAATAGAAAGCTTTGGTTTAACTGGCTTGAAGGCAGTCCGTCTCATTAATCGCTATGATATTGAAGGCCTGAGCGACAAGGAATATGCGGCAACTAAGTCTATTGTTTTCTCTGAGCCACCTGTTGATGTAGTTTATGAGGAGACTTTGCCAGTATTCCCAAATTCCCGTATGTTTGCTGTTGAGTATCTGCCAGGTCAGTACGATCAGACTGCTGACTCTGCGGCTCAGTGCGTACAGCTGGTTACTCAGAAGGAACGCCCAAATATTGCTACCGCTCGTGTAGTTGTTTTGGTGGGTAAGGTTTCTGATGATGATTTTGCAAAGATTAAGTCCTACTATATCAATGCAGTTGAAAGCCGTGAGGCATCCCTGGAAAAGCCTGATACCTTAGAGATGAAGGCAGAGGCTCCTGCTGATGTAGCTGTAATTAAGGACTTCACCAAGAAGGATGAAAAGGCTCTGAATACCTTTATGAAGAAGCAGGGCTTTGCTATGAGCTTTGAGGACCTGCAGTTCTGTCAGAGCTATTTCCGTGATACTGAGCATCGTGAGCCTACTATCACTGAATTACGTGTTATTGATACCTACTGGTCTGACCATTGCCGTCATACCACCTTTACTACTGCTATTGACAGAGTAAACTTTGAGGATGGCTATTTCACTCCATCTATGAAGGCCGCTTATGACCAGTATGTGGCAGATAGAAATGACCTCTATGCAGAAAAGCCACGTGACATTACTTTGATGGATTTGGCTGTTATCGGCATGAAGGCTCTCCGCAAGGCTGGCAAATTAGAGGATTTGGACAAGTCTGAGGAAATCAATGCTTGCAGTATCGTTGTTACTGCAGATATTGGCGGCAAGGATGAAGAGTGGCTGGTAATGTTCAAGAACGAAACTCACAACCATCCTACCGAAATCGAGCCTTTCGGTGGTGCGGCTACCTGCCTTGGCGGTGCTATCCGTGACCCACTGTCTGGCCGTTCCTACGTTTATCAGGCAATGCGTGTAACTGGTGCGGCTGATCCTCGCCGTAAGGTTTCTGAGACTATTAAGGGTAAATTACCACAGAAGAAGATTACTCTCGGTGCTGCTTCCGGTTACAGTTCTTATGGTAATCAGATTGGTCTGGCTACTGGTCAGGTTTCTGAGATTTATCATGAGGGCTACATGGCAAAGCGTATGGAGATTGGTGCTGTTATCGCTGCCGCTCCAAAGGTAAATGTAGTTCGTGAGGTTCCAGCCGCTGGCGATATTATCGTATTGGTTGGCGGTCGTACTGGCCGTGATGGCTGTGGCGGTGCAACTGGTTCTTCCAAGGAGCATACCTTAGAGTCCCTGACTACCTGTGGTGCAGAGGTTCAGAAGGGTAATCCTCCTACCGAAAGAAAAATTCAGCGTCTTTTCCGCAATCCAACTGTAAGCCGTATGATTAAGCGTTGTAATGACTTCGGTGCAGGCGGTGTTTCTGTAGCTGTTGGCGAGCTGGCTGAGGGCTTAAATATTGATTTGGATGCAGTTAAGAAGAAGTACGATGGCTTAGATGGTACTGAGCTGGCTATTTCTGAGTCTCAGGAGCGTATGGCAGTAGTTATTACTCCAGACAATTTAGAAGCATTCAATAAGTTTGCTGATGAAGAAAATTTGGAGACCACCGTAGTAGCAGAGGTTACTGACAACCGTCGCATGACTATGAAGTGGCGTGATAATATCATTGTAAACTTAAGCCGTGATTTCTTAGATACCAACGGTGTTAAGCAGCATGTAACTGTAGATGTAGAGTGCCCAGACGAGAAGAAGAATTATATGAAGCAGCTTCCTAAGGAAGTTGAGGCGGCTGGCGACAATTTATCAAAGGCATGGCTGGCAAACTTAGGCAATCTCAATGTTTGCAGTCAGAAGGGCCTTGCAGAGCGTTTTGACTCCTCCATTGGCGGTAATACCGTATTAATGCCATTTGGCGGCAAGAATCAGCTGACTCCTAATGAGGGCATGGTAGCTAAACTGCCAGTTATTGGCGCAGAGACCGATACTGCAACTGCTATGACCTTTGGCTATAATCCATATTTCATGGAGTGGAGCCCATTCCATGGTGCAGTATATTCCGTAGTTGAGTCCGTAGCACGTATTGTAGCCTTAGGCGGTAATGCAGATACTGTACGTCTGACCTTCCAGGAATATTTTGAGAGCCTCGGCAAGGACAGCTACAAGTGGGGCAAGCCATTCAGTGCATTGTTAGGTGCATTGTGGGCACAGCATCAGCTGGAAATCCCTGCTATTGGCGGTAAGGACTCCATGTCCGGTACCTTTGAGCATCTCACTGTACCACCTACTCTTGTTTCCTTCGCTGTAGATGTAATGAAGGCAAGCAATACCGTTTCCGCTGAATTTAAGTATGCAGGTACTCGCGTAGTAATGGTACCAGCTCCTGTAACTGAGCAGGCATTGCCAAACTTCCCTAAGCTTCGTTTCAACTTCCGCAAGGTAAAGGAGCTTATCGACAACAAGAAGGTATTTGCGGCTTCCACTGTACGTATCGGTGGTTTAGCAGCTACTATTTCTAAGATGGCAATGGGTAACTCCATCGGCTTCCGTTTCAAGGAAAAGGTAAATAAGCATGACCTGTTCTGCCCAAATTACGGTGCGATCGTAATGGAAGTAGCAGATACTGCTGAGGTAGAGCGTGAATTAGCTGGTACAGGCTATATTGAATTGGGTGTAACCACCAGCAACCATACAATTGTATTTAATGATTATGCATTAGGTCTTAATGAGATTGAGAAGGCATACACTACTCCATTGGAGCGTATTTTCCCAACCAAGACCCGTGTAACTGATAAGAATGTGACCGAAAGGATTTTCGCACCAAACAGCAAGCAGACTTCCAAGCTGCATATTGCAAAGCCTCGTATCTTCATTCCAGTATTCCCAGGTACTAACTGTGAGTATGATACTGCCCGTGCTTTTGAGCGTGCAGGCGGTGTAGCAGAGACTCTGGTTGTCCGCAACCTGACTCCAAGTGCCGTAGAGGAATCCGTAGAGGCTATTGTCAAGGGCATTAACAACGCTCAGATTGTTATGCTCCCAGGCGGTTTCAGTGGCGGTGACGAGCCAGACGGTTCCGGTAAGTTTATTGCTGCTATGTTCCGTAATCCTCGTATCAAGGATGCTGTTATGGAACTGCTGAAGAAGAGAGACGGCTTAATGCTGGGTATCTGCAACGGCTTCCAGGCACTCATTAAGCTGGGCCTTGTACCTTATGGTGAGATTCGTGACCTTGATGCGTCCTCTCCAACTCTGACCTTCAATCAGATTGGCCGTCATGTTTCCTGCATGGTTCGTACTAAGGTTGTTTCCAGCATGTCTCCTTGGTTCAATAATATCAAGGCTGGTGAAATCTTCTCTATTCCAATTTCCCATGGTGAAGGCCGTTTCGTAGCTGACAGGGAAATAGTTCAGAAGCTCCAGATGAACGGTCAGATTGCTACTCAGTATGTAGATTTGGACGGTCATCCAACTATGGCTATGCCTTACAATCCAAATGGTTCTGTATGGGCTATTGAGGGTATTACCAGTCCTGATGGACGTGTACTTGGTAAGATGGGCCACTCCGAGCGTATCGGTGCTTCCGTTGCTATCAACGTACCAGGCGAGCAGGATCAGAAGCTCTTTGAGGCTGGCGTTGAGTATTTCAAATAAAATAATTG
>CALZDE010000178.1 GCA_945637225.1 uncultured Selenomonadaceae bacterium | reverse complement strand
AGGATTGACGTATTCAACGAAGCAATCGCCTATAATATTTCTATGCCAAATGACAGGGGCGAATTTGTAGATACCATCTTATCTGGAAGAATATGTAAATTTATACTTAACGGACATAAAACAGGCGGTATCATTCTCCATGCGACACCTATTTTCTATGATTACGTGATATGGAAAGCACATGGAAAATCAGCACAGATAATGAGGACCCCTATGCAAATGCTTGATGTAGGGCTTAACAGCAGCAAGCAGACCATCACCCTGAAGTATTACCTTGCGGAGCGTATACGGCTCATGGAGTCAAGGCGGAGCATGAGCAGGATAATCCGCACAGGAACCATACTCAGAAAAATCGAAAGGCTGAGGGAAACAAAGCTGACTGGGGAAATGACCTTTGAGCAGGTGAGGAACCAAAACTACAATTTCCGAAAGAAGATAATCGGCTACACCGAAAAGATACTTGATGCATTCGTGGAAAATCACTTCATAAAGTCCTACACTGTAGGCAGGGACGAGAAAAACGCTATCGTAAAATTTGAGATATGCACCAATTATGATTAATATAAATTTACGCAATATTTAGAAAAGCAGGACTTTTATACTAAAAATTATAGGACTTTGGGGGGACTCATGCAAAAGTGTACTAACAGGTTATGCAAAAGTGTACTAACAGGTTATGTAAAAGTGTACTAACAGGTTATGTAAAAGTGTACTAACAGAAGCCTAAAAAAAAGTGCCTCTATCCACGTCATACCAGTGCTTAGAGCCACCTTCCAATTTTTTCGGTATACTTTAGTATACTCTGTATACTTAAGTATTAGATGGCACCCCTTCCCTTAATTCCAGGGGCACCATCATCGGGAGAAGAAGTCAGTTTCCGAAGCCGCAATTTAACGTGGCGGCATTTGGAAATATGTTAGATTTTGAAAATGATTATCAATTAATAACAGAAAGGAATGACACAGATGCCGAAGATAGCAGACAGCACCATAAATGCACTTAATGCCCTATCTGATATACGCACAGACCTGCAGGAAGCATTTGGCAGGGATAAACGCGGAAAGGGCTTTATCTGTCCTGAATGCGGTAACGGAAGCGGAAGCGATGGAGACGGTGTTACCCTTTACGAGAAGAATCATACATGGAAGTGTTTCAAATGTGGTACTAATCATGGTGCTGTCAAGTGGCTGTATGAATACGCATGGAAAGACCGCCCTTTTTACGAGTCTGTAAAAGAACTTTGTGACGTTCATGGAATCAATCCCTCGTATGAAGCCGTAGACACCCCTAGAACGCACGATACACCTAAAAACGATAAATTACACGTAGAAAACGAAACGAATCAATCTAGGGGCATTCTGGAGCGCACAGAGGAGTTTCAGCAAATTGACAATACTGAATATTATCGCTATTGCAGGAATCATCTTGCGGAAACTGACTACCACAGGGAGCGTGGACTATCTGACGAGGTATGCGAAAGGCACTGGGTAGGCTATGACCCGCAGAAGAAAGCCCTTGTTATTCCAAACAGCAGGAGCAGTTATTTCCTGCGTTTCGTGGATAAGGCTACTGACGAAAAGGGAAAGGTATGGAATCCCCCGGGAATTTCCATGAGCCTTTTTAACAAAAAAATCCTGGGGACAACGGACAAGCCTGTTTTCATCGTAGAGGGCGCCATAGATGCCATGAGCATTGAAACCCTTGGCGGATGTGCGGTTGCCCTTAATTCCACGAGCAATACAGGCCTTTTGGTGAATGCCCTGCAGGAAATCAAGCAGAAACCGCTTTTAATTATCGCCCTTGATGATGATGAAGCAGGCAGGAAGGCAGGGGAAAGGCTAAAAAGGGAACTTGACCGCATAAGTGCTGACTCAATCCTCTGCAATATTTACCCGGAGGGCTGCAAGGATGCAAATTGTCTTTTATGCAATAAGCCCGAAGCCTTGCAGGAAATAGTCAGCAGGAGCATGAAGGAATGGCAGAAAGAAAGATTGTGGGCAAGCAGTAATGCGGCCTACATCGACAGCATTTACAGCAGATTTGTCAAGGCACAGAAATATTACCCTACTGGCTTCAAGAACCTTGACAAGCTTCTTGGGGGCGGCCTGACAAGCGGTCTGATCGTTCTTGGTGCAGTGTCATCGCTTGGCAAGACAACTTTCATTTTGCAAGTTTGCGACCAGCTGGCAAAGGCAGGAAGCCACGTGCTCTACTTCTCCCTTGAAATGAGCAGGAGCGACCTTGTAGCAAAGTCTTTTTCCAGGATAAGCCACGAAATCATCACATCAGGCGAAATACCTCAGAATTTCCAGCCCCTTGACGTGAGAAGCGTTATTTCGCTCTATCCGAAAATGAGCGATGAAAGCCAGCTGGTGATGGAATGTGCAAAGACGAAATACCTTGAATACTGTGCCAATATCCATACGGATGCAGAAGTGGGGGATTTAAGCATTGACGATGTGGAAAGGCGGACAGCGGAATTTATAAGCATAACGGGCGAGAAGCCTGTAATCATGATTGACTATCTCCAAATCATGAAGCCAGTGCTTGAGCGTGCTACCGAAAAGCAGGAAATAGATCAGGCAGTTAAACGCTTGAAGCTTCTTTCTGAAAAATTTGATGTGCCTGTTATTGCCATATCTTCCTTTAACCGAGCCAATTATAACGAGCCTGTTAATACAACCGCATTCAAGGAATCGGGAGCGGTGGAATATTCAAGCGATGTGCTTATTGGGCTTCAATATGAATACATGGCATACCATAAGGATAGTGCAGGGGAATGGGAAAGCGAAAAGGACAGAATTAAACGAATAAGGGAAGCCGAAATTCAGTCAATAAGAAACGCAAATCTAGGAAAATCCGTAGAGGTTGAATGCAAGGTTTTAAAGAATAGAATAGGCACTAAGGGAAGCTGTTATTTTGAACTTTATCCAAAATACAACAGGTTCATCCCAGTTGATGATTTCAAGAAAGGCGAGGCAATAAAAGACGAGGCAAATCCATTTTTAGACCCACCAGCCAAAAAGAAAAATACCAAAAAATCAAAGGCTGATGATTATGTGGGAAAATCATTTAAAGACCCTAATAATGTAGTATGGACTGGTATCAAAAATGGTACTAGGGTATACATGAAAAACACATCAGATAATACTCTGATGGAAATAGATAAATGGTTAAATTTATATAAAATGTAAATTATATACTATATATCTGAAAAGGTTCCTGTATGATGAAGAAGCAGGAGCCTTTTTTATGTGCAAATTTTTAAAATAATATTGACAAAATATTATTTTGATATTATAATAATATTATAAAGATATTATTATGATATTTGATTAGTTGCGGAGGTATTGTCATGGAAATTATTGCTTTAGCCAATCAGAAGGGCGGAGTCGGCAAGACAACGACCACCTATAATCTAGCGGCCGCCAAAGCACAGGAAGGAAAATCAGTGCTGATGGCAGACCTTGACCCTCAGGCATCGCTCACTATATCATGCGGTATGGTGCCAGGCAAGGAAAAGTATTCTATTTGCAATATTATGGATAATAAGGACAATATAGACCCATTTGAATGCGGTTATAAGGTAGAAAACTCAGGTCTTGAAAATCTCTATATTATCCCATCAGATATTGTACTGGCAGAGAAAGAACAGATAATAACCAGCAAGCTGGCAAGGGACAGTATTTTAAGAAAAGCACTCAAATCCTTTAATGGTGAATTTGATTATATTTTTATAGACTGCCCCCCACAGCTTGGCATACTGACAACTAATGCATTAGTGGCCGCAAATAAAGTCGTTATTCCTACAAAAGCGGAGTATTTATCCTACCGAGGTATCAAGGCTTTAAAGAATACAATAGCCAATATCAAGGACAGTGAATTAAACACAAATCTCACTCTTGCAGGCTTCATTATTACCATGTTTGAAGCAAGAATAAACGACCAGAAGGACATAGCAGAATTGCTTCATAAGGAAGCAGAAGTAATGGGCACTGTTAAAAAATCAGCGGACACTTACAGGCATATATTAGATGGAAAGCCTGTTGTTATTTCAGATAAGAACAGCGATGTAGCAAAGTCATACATCAAAATAGCGAAATTATTATAAGGCGGTGGCATGATGGCAATTCAGAGAAAAAATAAATTTGAGGACAATGTTGCAGAACTTGAAAAGTATGAAGCCGAAGCACAGGAAAAGAATGCCGAGGTAGTAAAGAAGATTACTGGCAAGCGTGGCAGGCCAGCAAGGCAGGAAGAAAGAAAGGCACTTCCTACCTATATACCTATGTCACTGTATGAGGATTTCAATAAAATCACAACTGCCTATGGTATTTCAAATAATGCGGCAATCTGCCAGCTGATAAGGGATTACGTAGATTCTAAAAGAGATATGCTGTAATGGCAAAATAATATTGATATGACATTATTTTAATATTTTAATGATATTATTTTAATATTAAATTGATATTGATGATATAGAGACTTTAATGAAGGTGCTTGCAGAACTGCGGGTGCCTTTTTTATTGAGAGCGGTCTCTGTTGCAAACTAAAAGCCGTCCATGTTAATGGCCG
>CALZDE010000177.1 GCA_945637225.1 uncultured Selenomonadaceae bacterium | reverse complement strand
ATAAATTTGAAAATAAAAGTCAAAAAGTCGAAAATAATCCTTGACTTTTTGTCTTTTTAATGATATAACATAATTACAGGGAATAAATACCTGAAATAATCATTGAGGAGGAATCCACTATGAACAGCAATTACACTCAGAGAGTTATGAATACATTACAGAGGGCACAGCAGAACGCCGCTCTCCGCTATCATCAGGAAATAGGCTCACTTCACGTACTTTTAGCATTGGCTCAGGAACCAGAGGGCTTGCTTGCTACTATTTTTGAGGAAGCAAAAACAGATACAAATCTTTTGGCAAACCGCTTGGAGCAGGAGCTTCGCAAAATTCCTAGTGTCAAGGGTCAGGACAGATTATCCATGAGCATTGAGCTTGGCAGGGTTATGGGCAAGGCAGAGCTTTTAGCTAAGTCTATGAAGGATGATTATATCAGTACCGAACATCTTCTCTTGGCTATTGTACAGGAAGGCGGTGATGAGGTTCGTCAGATTTGCCGGGATTTCAATCTGAACAAGGCAGGCATAGAGGAATCCATTAAGAAGAACCGTAAGCAGAATGTAAATAATGATAACCCAGAGGAAGGCTATAAGTCATTAGAAAAATATGGACGTGACCTCACTCATGTGGCTCGTCAGGGAAAATTAGACCCAGTGATTGGCAGAGATGAAGAAATTCGCCGTACTATAGAAATTCTTTCCCGCCGTACAAAGAATAATCCTGTGCTTATCGGTGAGCCGGGCGTAGGTAAAACGGCTATTGTTGAAGGCTTG
Organism: uncultured Selenomonadaceae bacterium; assembly: GCA_945637225.1. Classification (GTDB taxonomy): domain Bacteria; phylum Bacillota; class Negativicutes; order Selenomonadales; family Selenomonadaceae; genus CAMCDL01. The sequence goes on along the minus strand of CALZDE010000177.1, from coordinate 3,811 downwards.
GCAAGAAGGATAGTTGCAGGTGATGTTCCTGAATCCTTAAAGAATAAGACACTGTTTTCCTTGGATATGGGCGCACTGGTAGCTGGTGCTAAATATCGTGGTGAATTTGAGGAACGTCTGAAGGCAGTCTTAAATGAAGTGGTTAAGTCTGACGGTCAGATTTTGCTTTTCATTGATGAGGTTCATACCGTAGTCGGTGCAGGTGCAACAGAGGGTGCCATGGATGCAGGCAATCTTTTAAAGCCAATGATGGCACGTGGTGAACTCCGCTGTATCGGTGCAACTACTCTTAATGAGTACAGAAAATACATTGAAAAGGACAGTGCCTTAGAAAGACGTTTCCAGCCAGTAATGGTAGGTGAGCCAACAGTAGAGGATACCATTTCTATCCTGCGTGGCTTAAAGGAGCGTTATGAAGTACATCATGGTGTGCGCATTCGTGACGCGGCTCTTGTTTCTGCGGCAGTTCTTTCTGACCGTTATATTTCTGACAGATTTTTACCAGATAAGGCAATAGATTTGGTGGATGAGGCGGCAGCAAAGCTTCGTACAGAGATTGAGTCCATGCCAGCACCATTAGACGAGGTACGCCGTAAGATAATGCAGCTGGAGATTGAGGAACAGGCCCTTCAGAAGGAAAATGACGAAGCAGGCAAGGAAAAGCTGGAATCCATCAGAGCTGAAAAGGAAAAACTGCAAAAGGAGCAGAATGACCTCCAGAGCAAATGGGAAGGCGAAAAAAATGCTATCCTGAGAGTGCGTGGTATCAAGAAGGAAATAGATGCCGTAAGAAGTCAGATGGAAAGTGCCGAGCGTGATTATGACCTTAACAGATTATCTGAATTGAAATATGGTAAACTGCCAGAACTGGAGCAGAAGCTGAAGGACGAAGAAGCAAAAATCGCTAATTCTCAGGAAAATCAGCTTTTGAAGGAAGAAGTTGGCGAGGAAGATATTGCGAAAGTAGTCAGCCGTTGGACTGGTATTCCTGTGACGAAAATGCTGACAGGTGAAAGAGAAAAATTAATTCACCTTGAAGATGTTCTCCATGAAAGAGTAGTAGGACAGGATGAAGCTGTAACAGTAGTCAGCGAAGCAATTTTAAGAGCAAGAGCAGGCATAAAATCCCCTGACAGACCAATTGGCTCCTTCATTTTCCTTGGTCCTACCGGTGTGGGTAAGACTGAATTGGCAAAGACACTTGCTGAAGCACTCTTTGACGATGAGCGCAGTATGATTCGTATCGACATGAGCGAGTATATGGAAAAGCATTCTGTAGCAAGACTTATTGGTGCGCCTCCGGGCTATGTGGGCTATGATGAAGGCGGTCAGCTGACTGAAGCAGTAAGGAGAAGACCATACAGCGTAATACTTCTTGATGAAATTGAAAAGGCACATCGTGACGTATTCAACGTACTTTTGCAGATATTAGACGATGGCAGGCTTACTGATGGCAAGGGCAGAGTTGTAAACTTCAAAAATACTGTAATTATCATGACCTCAAACCTTGGTTCACACGAGATATTGAACAAGGATTACAAGGAAGCAGAGCAGGCAGTAAAGGATATTTTAAAGGACTATTTCAGACCAGAATTTTTAAATCGTGTTGATGATATTGTAGTATTTAAGGCTTTGGCACAGGCTCAGGTAAGAAATATTGCTGACCTTCTGTTAAAGAACTTGAATGCAAGACTGGAAAAGCAGTTGAAGCTCACTTTGAAATGGGATGACAGTGCACTTGATTATCTTGCAAATGAAGGTTTTGATCCTAATTTCGGTGCAAGACCACTCCGCAGACTTGTGACAAAGGTAGTAGAAACTGAATTGTCTAAGGAAATAATAAAAGGCGAGATTGGCGAAGGTGATACAGTAAAAATGACTGCTGTAAATGGCAAACTGATTTTTGAAAAATAAAATAAATATCATTGTAAATACTGTCTGTTGGCTATGCTGGCAGGCAGTTTTTTATTGAAAAATAAAAATTAATATGATAAAATATGAAATAAAAGAAACTGGATAAGTTTGAGGTGATAACATGGCAGAATTGGCATATAAGGATGAAGCACGTTATGAAAAGATAAATGGACAATGGATAATGATGAGTCCGGCAAGAGCAGAACACGTAATAACTGTTGGTAATATATATTCTGAATTTAGGCAGTATCTAAAGGGGAAAAGATGTATTCCTTTTACTGATGGTGTAGTTTATATTCTTGATGAAAAAGAGGAAAATCAATTTATTCCTGATGTTTCTATTTTGTGTGATAAAACAAAAATAGGTAAAAATGGAAAGATATACGGTGCGCCTGATTTGGTAGTAGAGGTTTTATCAAGGTCAACGGCAAGACGGGATAAGATGGAAAAATTTCAAGCCTATGAAAAGGCTGGTGTCAAAGAATATTGGATTGTAAATCCATATGAACGCGGTATTGAGGTGTATGTCAGAAAAGATGATAGATTGCAGATTTCTGATGTGTGTCACGCATGGTCAGAAGAAGAATTAAAGGAATATGAAGAAAACCCAGACCAAAATAAAATAGCACCACATATAAAGCTGAAGGTATCACTGTATGATGATTTGTATATTGATATGAATGAAATATTTGATTTTTAAGAGGAGGATTTTGTTATGCAGGGGAAAATAGTAATTTAATCCCTGCTTGGATTTATTTTCTGAGTGGTGATTTTGCAATTTTATTTAAATGTATATTAATTTTAGAAGGGAATTTTGTCGTGAATACAGATATTATGACAATTTTAACAGAAAGACGCAGACATAATAATTATGAAAAAATAGATGATATATGCGATGAACTAACCGCATTAATGGGCGGTAATTTAAGTAGTACACCTGTGTTTTATCGGGATAATATGATTATAGTCCGCAGAACCTTTTTAAAAAATTTATTTTGGAGCATAAAATCTGAAAAATTGGTAAGAGCTGTAATTTATATAGTTTTATGTATGCTGGTTCTTCATGCTCCTGTTGCAGTAATTCGTGAGTCAGAAGAAAAATCCGATGATGAAAATATAAAAGATTTATTAAATGGTTTTTTAGATGGTTATGAATATCAGGGGATATTCAGGGAAACATTAATAAAACATTTTGGCATAGAACGCAATACTTTTACCACAGCAATATCTATTCTTATAAGGTTAAAGGTAATAGTACAATTAACAGATGGAAGTTATGCATTTGCAATTAAGCCAGAGAAAGATATTTTAGAAAATAAAGCATTAGCAGAGGTTAAAGAATATCTTTCTGATTTGACGGAAATTGTGACGGTATTTCAGCAGGCAGATTTGCTTACAGGAATGAAAACTGAAGATGATGGAAGTAAATCCGATGAATTTGTATTTGCTAATGAAGAGGAAGCGGCAGAAACAGTATCGTATGTATTGGATAATTGCAATATACAGAGGTGGATTGATGAATTAATAGAGGTAATAAATCAGCATAATGGAGATTACAGCGATAGTGCAGTAGCGGCTAAATTAGCAGAATTTTTTAATCAAAGCCCTATGGTATCAGGGTGCGGAAGTGATTTTTGCCTCATACGTCAGGAAATGCTGGAGTATATTGTTTTGCATGGATATCGAGAACCATTAATTGCAGAGTTTAAAGAAGATACAGAATATCTAATACCAAAATCAGCGATGGAAATACTCCTTTATATGTTTTTTGTAGCTGACGAAGAAGGATATTTACGCAAGACTAATGAAAGCGGTGATATGCTACAATCAAAGGATATAGCAAACGAATGTGACATATCAGTTTCAGCTGTATCAAAGGCACTTAGCTGTTGGAAAG
>CALZDE010000176.1 GCA_945637225.1 uncultured Selenomonadaceae bacterium | reverse complement strand
TCAAGCCCTTGAAGGTCTCCAAATCAGGCTCCATGAAGGTCAGCTGACCTAATTTAAAGAAATCAACACGTGGGAATTTGGACTCCACACGCTCTGGATAGGTAAGAGCATACTGAATAGGCAGTCTCATGTCAGTACAGCCAAGCTGAGCCATGACAGTACCATCCCTGAACTGCACCATGGAATGAACGATACTCTGTGGGTGAACCACTACATCAATCTGGTCGTAGGAAACATCATAAAGCCACTTAGCCTCAATAACTTCCAGACCCTTGTTTATCAAAGAAGCAGAATCAACTGTAATCTTCTGCCCCATATTCCACGTTGGATGTGCCAAAACATCGCTGATAGTCACATCGGTAAGTTCATGAGCCTTCTTGCCCTTGAATGGGCCACCGGAAGCAGTAATAATCAGCTTTTCAAGAGCGTTTCTGTCCTGTCCCTGAAGGCACTGGAATAATGCACAATGCTCACTGTCAACTGGCAGAATGGCACAGCCCTTTTCCTTTGCCTTAGCCATAACCAGTTCACCAGCTACTACCAGAGTTTCCTTATTAGCAAGAGCAATATCCTTGCCTGCCTCCAAAGCCGCCATAGTAGGCTCTAAGCCTGCAAATCCCATAAGGGAAGTCACAATGACATCAGCGGATGGGAAAACTGCCGCATCAATTACAGCCTGTCTGCCACCCTCAATAGGAGTCTTTCCCTTGTAACGTGACTTCAAGCGCATAGCTGCCGCCTCATCAGAAAGAACTGCTAATTCCGGCTGAAATTCTTCAATCTGCTTCTCTAAAAGTTCATCACTTCTATTTGCTACCAGTACAGAAACATGGAATAAATCAGGATTAGCACGGACTACATCAAGAGTCTGTGTGCCAATGGAACCGGTGGAGCCTAAAACTACAAGATTTTTCATGGATAACTGCCCCTTTTATAAAATAACAAATTTAGCAAAATAATATACTAATGGGATGGTATACAGAACACTGTCAAAACGGTCCCAAATACCGCCATGACCAGGAATGAGGGTACCGGAGTCCTTAATGCCAGTATAACGCTTCATAACAGACTCTACCAAATCACCCAAGGTAGCAATAATACAGATAAAGAAGCCCAATACAGCCATCTGTACCACATCAAAGCCGAAGAACGCACCTACGCCCGCAACAGAGGCAGTTGTACCTATCAGACCGCCTGCAAAGCCCTCAATGGTTTTCTTAGGACTGATTTCAGGACACAGCTTATGCTTGCCGATAGCACAGCCAGTAAAATAAGCAAAGGTATCACTAGCCCATGTACCGATGAGTGCCACCCAGATAAGGGCACAGCCAAGCTGAAAATCGCCTAATGAAGTTGCTATGATGGTATCCTCACCCATGAGACGAAGCATTACCATATGTGCAAAGGAAAGACCGAAATACATGATACCAGCTACGGAAAGACAAGCTTCCAGACCGTTGGTATATGCATGACGAAGAACACTTAAAAGAAGCATTCCAAGGACTGCAAAAACAGCAAAGCCTAAAACAGCTTCAGGACTGATACGGGCACCAGCCAGTATAAAGGAAATCAGCAAGGAACCAACAAAGTCAGGAAGGTAATTTCCGATTTTCTGAAAGGCACGGCAATATTCCATCCATGCACCCACACCTAAAAATATTGCAAAACACTGAAATACATATCCGCCCATCTGTATGATTACAGTAGCGATGGCAATACCAATAATGCCAGTTATTATTCGAGTCAACAAGATTAAATACACTCCTTAAATTTAAGTATCTTACTTTTTAAGACCGCCAAAACGCCTTTCACGGGAAGCAAACTCAGCTAATGCCTCACCAAATTCCTCTGGTGTAAAATCAGGCCAATTAGTTTCCGTAAAATAATACTCCGCATAAGCCGCCTGCCAGAGCAGGAAATTGCTGACACGTATATCACCGCTGGTACGGATTACCAAATCAACTGGTGGCAGACCTGCTGTATCAAGCTCATCATCTACCATTTCAGGGGTAATATCCTGTGGTGACAGTTCACCAGCCTGCACCTTTATTGCCATTTTCTGCATAGCACGGACAATTTCATCCTGACCGCCATAATTAATTGCAAGATTAAATTTTACACCAGTATTATTCTTAGTACGCTCCACCGCCTTGGCAAATTCCTCCTGCAACTTAGGAGAAAGCTCACTGATACGGCCAATAAATCCTATACGGACATTTTCCTTATCCATTTCACCTATTTCCTTGGCCAATGCCTCAGAAAACAGCTTCATCAGAAAATCAACCTCAGTATGAGGACGCTTCCAATTCTCAGTAGAAAAGGCATACACTGTCAAAGCCTCGATATGAAGCCTCGAAGCAGTACGGACAATTTCACGCAAGGTTTTTTCACCAGCGGCATGTCCAGCGGTACGCACCATTCCCTGCCCCTGAGCCCAGCGTCCGTTGCCATCCATAATGATAGCCACATGGCGGGGAAGCTTTGCAGGGTCCAATGACTCTAATATTGACAGCTCTTTTTTTATCTCACTTTTCTCTTGGGAACTATTAAACAGCTTTTTCCACATGCAACGTTCCTCCTAGCAAACAAATTTAACGTATCTTTAATTTTAACATATATAGCGGAAAATATCAATATTTAGTATATCAAAAGATTCTGCAAAAATTATGAAACATAAAAAAATCCCCTCAACTTAATGAAGGGATTCTCTTGCTCATTTTTGACGGACCGATTAAGGCTCCTCAATTGCACCTACTGGGCAGCCAGCTGCACATGCACCACACTCAACGCATACATCTGGGTTGATCTCATAATGCTCTGCACCCTCAGAAATTGCCTCTACAGGGCAGGTGCTAGCACAAGAACCGCAGGAAACGCAAGAATCAGTAATCTTGTAAGCCATTATAATAGACCTCCTAAAATATAATACTGCTTTTTAGACGTGCTGCCAATGTAATTTCCAAAATGCCTTCATCAGACCATCTCTGGCGAATTACATACAGCTCCTCCTCTGCCAACGGGAAAAAATCCTTTGTTGGCTTGCTCATAGATATATTATACACCACTTTGGCATCATTTAGCAAGTCTTTTATTACTCTCCATGGTCTGCCAACTGCATAAATATCCGTTTTTTTTATAAAATCTGCCATTTTGAAATTTTAGATTTCCATAATTTCTTTTTCTTTAGCTTCCTTCAGGGTATCCACGTTCTTAATGAACTTGTCTACGGTCTTCTGGAACTTCTCCTGAGCCTTCTTGGACTCATCCTCGGTAATTTCCTTAGCCTTCTCCAGCTTCTTTACTGCATCGTTAGCATCACGGCGTACATTGCGGATAGCTACCTTTGCTTCCTCAGCCTTCTTGCTTACGGACTTAACCAGCTCCTTACGGCGTTCCTGAGTCAGCTGTGGAATATTTAAGCGAATAGAAGCACCATCGGAGTTAGGAGACAGACCAAGCTCAGACTTCATGATAGCCTTCTCAATTTCCTTAATCATGGTCTTTTCCCAAGGCTGAATAACGATCATACGAGCCTCTGGAACAGATACCTTTGCTACCTGATTAACAGGAGTTGGAGTACCATAGTAATCTACCATTACCTTGTCCAAAAGAGATGGAGTAGCACGGCCAGCACGGAGAGAACCAAACTCACGCTTCAGCGCATCAATGGACTTATTTAAACGTTCTTCAGCAGAAGACAAAATATCATTAACCACTATTATTTACCTCCTACAGTACCTACTGTTGTACCGATATTCTCACCTACGGCAACACGGTAAATGTTTTCGTAATCATCAATGTTAAATACTACTAAAGGAATTTCATTGTCCATGCACAGGCTGGTAGCAGTAGAATCCATAACTGCCAGACGGCGGGAAAGAATATCAGTGTAGGTCAGTTCATCAAATTTCTTAGCATCTGGGTTTTTATTTGGATCAGAATCATAAATACCATCGGTATTCTTCTTGCCCATAAGAATTACTTCAGCCTCTACCTCTGCTGCACGGAGAGCTGCAGTAGTATCAGTAGAGAAATATGGATTACCGGTACCTGCACCAAAAATTACTACGCGGCCCTTTTCCATATGGCGGATTGCCTTGCGGCGGATATATGGCTCAGCTACCTGACGCATTTCGATAGCAGTCTGAACACGAGTGTGAACATCCAGCTTCTCTAAGCCGTCCTGCAAGGCTAAAGCATTCATTACAGTTGCCATCATGCCCATGTAATCTGCGCTGGCACGCTCCATACCCTTAGCACTGCCTGCCAGTCCACGCCAGATATTGCCACCGCCAACCACGATAGCCATTTCAATGCCTTCCTCATGAACACGCTTAATCTGCTTAGCAATAGCCTCTACTACTGCTGGATTAATGCCAAAGCCCTGATCACCTGCTAAGGATTCACCACTGAGCTTTAATACTACGCGCTTGTACTTTGCCACAATAAAACCTCCCAAATAATGAAAATAAACATTCGGCGGGATTTTTAAAAAAGAGGCTGTCACAACAACAGCCCCTTTGATATTTTAAAAAGAATTACTTAATCTGAGCTGCAACCTCTGCTGCAAAGTCCTCATTCTTCTTCTCCAGGCCCTCGCCCATCTCGAAGCGTG
>CALZDE010000175.1 GCA_945637225.1 uncultured Selenomonadaceae bacterium | reverse complement strand
GCAGATACCATAATCTTTAAACGATTTTTGTAAATCCTAGAACGATTTTGCCAAATCCTAATTCTGTAAGCAGGGAGAGGTAATGGGATTATTGCAGCTCCTACATTTATGCTTCCACTGTACAAATCAGTAGTCCTAGCTGCTATTGCTATCTGAGTACGTTTCAGTAAATACTCATGGTTACTTATCAGCCTCTGTGCTTTGAATTTCCACATAAGAGGAAGACCGTTATCATAAAAAACAGTTTCATCAATAACAGATACTCTGTCTTTTTTAGCAATATATGTTGTATCGCCAACAGACCATACATCTATGACATGACTGTTAAAATGCCTTATAAACCAAGCATTGGAAGCATTATCAAAAATCAGTACATAGCCAACATTACCGATTATCCATATCTGATTAAGTGCAGGAATGTATTTAACTTTTACGTCAGCGGGCAGTTTCTGTATTTCCCTCGACACCAGTGCAGCCACATTGCTAGGCTTTACATCACCATACTGGTCGGTAGTTTGAAAAACCTGAAACTCATTAGAGCCTAATACATATACAGCATCTGCGACAGCACAAAACGCTAATCTATTTTTGCACTCTACCTGTCTCGACACCTCTTGCATAACCCAGTCGGGATATTCACCAGACAAACGGTAAACTCGCCTATTATCTTTAATTAGCAATATATCGCTAGATAATGACACCATTCCTACGAAAGAACCGCCATCCTTATACCCAGCCTCGACAAACTTCGAGGCAGAAGCATCCGCACTATCATCCGTCCAGTTGTTTTCATCGCCAATGCCGCTATATCTAATCTGTGTATCGTCAGTAATTAAAACCCTGCCAGCACGTATGAATACACTGTTAGCTTTTGGGCTATCAATAGTGCTAAGTATCTTGCCGTTATAGTATTGCAATTTGCCACCGGAAGCTATCAGAACACCATCTTCCCATGCTGTATAAACAGGGTAAAGCTGTCCAGAGAGCTTCCCTAGCGGCTCATCTAAAGAAGTAGATAAACATACTTCCTTATTATCCTTGACAATGAGCATTTTGTTATTAATTGAATCAACAACTACTGCAAACAAGTCTCTGGTACCAATATGCAAAATATCCTTTGTTCCACCTACGGTTTTGAGCTGTCCTGTGCTATGGTCTATCTCCATGTTCATTACTTCGGAAAGCTGGTTCTCTGCTATACCATCAGCAGAAATAGCAGTATTAAGACCGCCTGAAAAATCTTTTCTTACAATCTGACCTTGTGTAGCAGGATGTTTCGTAAAGATTTTCATCTATAACCACCTCTTGAATGAACAGGGCTATCCCAATAACCGTACACTTCAATAGCATCAGGCGGAGGAACTAACATTCTTTGAATTTGATTGACAATGTTAGCAAGTACCTGGCTTTCCTGTGCTACATCATACTCGTTTGTAATAGATAATCTAGTAACTGCATACTCAACAAGAAAATCATCAAACTCAGTCAGAAGCGGTGATTTATCCCTTAATGTCAATTCATCCAAATCATCAATGCTGACTATTGTATATGCAGTAGTCTCATTCGGGATCGGATAAAGATTGATAGTAGCTATTCCAGTACGATAAAACACCTCTGGCGTACCTTCTCGCACACCATCGTTGTATGAATACCATACAGAATGAGCCTGTTCAGACTCATAAATAGGATGCTCCTTGTAAAAAACAGTCTCCGTTTCTGAATACAGCGGATTACGATTTTGATATATCCTGTTATAGTTGTGATAAATCTTATCACTATGGTATGTGATAACAGTTTTGTTAATCTCGCTTCCGAGAGTCATTGACAACACCTTAGATATACCGCCAGATATTACTATTGATGACTGCCCTGGCGAAAGAACACCTTTGTGCTCAGTCGCCAGCATAGCAGGCTGTATATCCGCTATGGTGCGCCTTATAAAACGCATACCGCAGTTAATAGCATCAATAATATCTTCGTCATCATAGGTTATTGAATCCGTATCGTGGAGGCCACGCCGGATTCTTTTAGCTATTGTCGCTAAAGGTAGCATGAGCCTCGCCTCCTACAAAAATCAGTCCGCTACGGAAGAAGTGACAACGTTAATTACACCGAAGTCAGTGAGATTTAAACCATCATACTTGAACTGAGACTTAGTAATACCAAAAATACGACCGATGGAAAAACCTATCTGATTGCCGTAATCGAAAGTATCTTCATCCCAGCGAAGGTCACCGCCAACAGCCATTACTGCTGCCTGCTTGCCTAAGAACAAACCATTGGAAACCTTAATGCCGGAAGCATTGTCGGAACGGAGAATACGGTTGTTCTCATGAATAACTACACCCTGATACATGCCGAGAGCACCGCTGAAAATAGGATTGGATTCACCACGAATATTAGCGTGCTTCTGAGCTTCCAGCCACTTAGGGTCATTCATGAGGTCACGTGCCTGCCACTGGTCAACAATCATTACATAGTGCTCGCTGCCATTAATCTTCATTGGCTTAATCATAGTGTCTTCATTCTCAGTTGCTTTACGCTTAGCAACACCAATAAGGTCAGCAGAAAAAGAATCGGAGCCGGTAAGACCATCGCGATTGTTAATGCTAGTATTTGCATAAACCACGCGATCAGCGGTAGGATCGGTAGATAATGCCTCAAAGCACATAGTATCAATCTTCTTAGACAGCCAGTCAGACAGTGCTTCCTTTGCGTCATTACGCATATTCTGCTGAGTCTTCTGCTCCTCGAAGCGACCAGCAATACGAACTGCATTACGAATCTGGTCAATGGAAACATTGAAGTCGCGGTAAATCAGTGCTTCCTCATTGTTCTCCAGCTGATTATCACCAGTAACACCAGCACCGGACAAAGGCATTAACAGAGGGATATTGATAGTATCGCCCTTTTCCTTCTTGAGTTCCTCCTTGATCTGAATAATATTGTCGGTACCAGTACCAGTGAACTTATCAAAATAAGACTTGTGGATACCTGCTGCCCAAGTATCCTTAGCCCACGCCTTCTTAACTAAAGGCTCTGGAATTATAGTTTTAGCCATTATATGTCATCCTTTCAAAAGATGCACATCTAGAGCTTACAGGCCTTTGAGAATGGCCTTGTATTCGTCTGGAATATCTTCCCACGGCTTTTCATTAAGCATTCTTTCAAGTGCGGCTACTGACGGAGTACCTGCAGAAGCTGCACTTCCTTCAACCTGCCCGGCTCTAGGCTGTGCTGTTGCCTGTTTTACGCGATTGGCGGCATTAGTATTCTTCTTGCCACCCTTACTCAAATAATCATTTTTTGCATCAATAAAGAAGCGTTGTACAACGGCAATGTCCTGCGGTGAAGCCATGTTTCGCTCAATGCGGGCATATGCGTCAGCAATAATTGGCTGCATATCAGGCGAAGCGTTGTTGAAGTATTCACCAGTAGCATGAGCCTTGATATTTTCAAAATCAGGTTCATTCATCTGTTCTCTAACGAACTTATTGTAGCCGGCTGTCACTTTGTCGTGATAATCTAATATCTGCTTAGCCCTTTCCGCCTGTTCATACCGTGCCTGTTGGATAGAGTTGACAACTTCCTGAGTAGCCATATTCTGAGCAAACTTCCAACGAACTTTGCGCTCATCCTCATCATCCATGTATTCAATACTGTTAATTTCTTCCTCAGAAAGACCGCTCATGGACATAGCTCTCTGCTGAATAGCGGTATTTATAGCTTCAATCTGTTCTTTGTTGAACTGAGGCTGTACTGGCGGCTTCGGCATTTCCTGTGGCTGAGTACTCTGCTGTGGTGACTGCTGCTGTGGTGGGTTGCTAGCAGTGCCAGCTTTATACTGCTCAAGTTCTGCTCTCAGCTTATCCAATTCATCCTTTAAGTTCTTATTCTTGTCAACTTCATTCTTGAAGCGTTCATAAGGGATTTTCTGCTTAGGCCTGTCAAGAACTTCCGTCTCCTTACTCTGTTTGTTATCGCTGTCAGGTTCAGCGGTGGAGTATTCATCATTCTTTTCAGACTCTTCTTGCTCACCCTCGCCATCATCATTACCAGCTTCGGCCATAATTTCCTTGATAGTACTCTCGGAAAGTCCCTGAAGCTCAGCAGGCACATCATCAATGTTAAGCTCACTGTTATCAACATTAACCTCAACATTAGCTTCAATTGGTTCATTCTCATCTACTGTCATCATAACTGCTCCTTTCTGTTTTACGTCCAGCGACGAATAAAAACGCCCTTGTCGTAGGCGGCACGAACAATATAAGGCAGGGAGTGGGAGTTGAACCCACGACCTATTATCAGCCGTTACTATTCCTGCTGACAGAATAGTAACTCTAATCGCTCTTGCTGCTGAGCTATCCCTGCATATTAAAAGAGGGCACTTTCGCACCCTCTAGCATAATCAATTACGCCTTGATAGCATTGTATAATCCGATGATAGCATTCAGATTATCGCCATTGTTTTTAGCGGTACCTGTTTTGATTTCATCACAGAGTTTAATGCCAACATCAATTATACTCTGCTTAAAATCATCTGCAGTATTAGTACCCGTAGTTGTTTCTGTCTTCTTCGCAGCCATTTGTATCACCTCACAATGCCGGGCCGTTGCCGGCCATTAAACTTTTAACTGCGGCATCTGTCAGACCACTGCCGCCCCCC
>CALZDE010000174.1 GCA_945637225.1 uncultured Selenomonadaceae bacterium | reverse complement strand
TTATATTTTTAGTCATTTTAGGAGGAAATAGTGATGTTTGGTTTAGGCGTACCTGAATTGTTAATTATTTTAGTAATTGGTTTAGTAGTTTTTGGTGCAGGCAAGTTACCTGAGGTTGGTCGTGCTTTCGGCAAGAGTATCCGCGAGTTCAAGGAAGCAAGCACCGAGGACCCAAAGATGATTGATGTTACTGAAAAGGATAAGGAAGCAAAGAATGGCTGATGATAAAACTGTTCCTGAGGCAGAGGATTCTCAGCAGCAGGCGAGGAATGCAGTTTTGGCGGCAGCCGGGGCGGAACCTTCTACCGAAGAAGTCATTAATATGGATGCTGAAGAACGGGCGAGATTAGCTCAGGAAGCGGCAAATAGAAGACGTTTGGAAAGTCAGTGCTATCAGGACGAGATGGGAGAGCCATTAGACGAGGACAACAAGGGGAACAACCCGCCAGAGCCTCAGGAGCCTGGAAGCACTACCAAGGAAAAGCCAGCAGATACTCAGTCAGAAGAAACTAAAATTGAAGAAAAAAAGCAGGAAAATGCGGACTCTAAGTATGAAACCAAGGAAGTAGCCGATGGTGAAGGTGGCAATATGTCCTTGATAAAGCACTTAGAGGAACTTCGTAAAAGGCTTATCCGTTCAATGTGGGCGATTGCCTTTGGTATGCTGGTTGCGTATATTTATCTTGATGATATTGTAGCGCATTTTATGGCACCAGCAGGAAATTTGAATGTTATCCGCCCTATGGAAGCCTTTTCTACCTATATAAAGATAGATATTTTTGCTGGCTTTATCATAGCTATGCCAGTGATTTTCTATCAGGCATGGGTTTTCTTCCTGCCAGCCCTTAAGCGAAAGGAAAAAATGATTCTTTTGCTTTTGGTGCCTCTTTCTGTAATTTTATTTTTGGGTGGTATGGCGTTTGCCTTTATTTTGATTTTGCCTTTGGCAATTAAATTCCTTTTGGGAGTAGGTACAGACTTTACACCAATGCTGTCAGCGGCGGAGTATTTTGAGTTTGTATTAAAATTCCTGCTGCCATTTGGACTGGTATTTGAATTACCGCTGGTAATGGTGGTTTTGGCGAAATTAAATCTCGTTACATCGAAATTTTTGATAGACAAGTTCCGTTATCTTGTCTTTATATCATTTGTGGTAAGTGCTATTATAACACCACCTGATGTTATAAGTCAGGTAATGCTGGCACTTCCTATCATTATGCTTTATGGCATAAGCATATTTATTATTAAATTTATATTGAGAAAGTAGTTTTTATGTTTGGGGCAGTAAAGGGGTGCTGAGATGGCATTTAAGGATTTAAGGGAATTTATCAGCGCGTTGGAAAAGCGTGGTATGCTGAAAAGAATCTATACTGAAGTAGATTGCAATTTGGAGATTACAGAGATAACAGACCGCGTTTCCAAAATGGAAGGCGATAAGAATGTGGCATTGCTCTTTGAAAATGTCAAAGGCTATGATATGCCTGTTCTGATGAATGCCTTCGGTTCTATGGAGCGTATGGCTTTGGCTTTGGGAGTAGAGAAGCTCGATGATGTAGCAGATGAAATCAGAGAAATTCTGAAGCTTCCTTATATTTCTCTTTCTCATAAAATGGATTTACTGTCCATTATTCCAACTGCTAAAAAAGCAATTAATTTCCCTAAATACGTAAAGAATGCACCTTGTCAGGAGGTTATTATCAGGGATAATCCGTCTCTTGATAAATTCCCTATCCTGAAGTGCTGGCCACAGGATGGAGGCCCTTTCATTACCCTGCCATTGGTATTTACTAAAAATCCTAAGACTGGCAAGCGTAATGTAGGTATGTACCGCCTGCAGAAGTATGATTCCTGTACTACTGGTATGCACTGGCATATTCACAAGAATGGTGCAGACAACTATCGTGACGCTAAGGCAGAGGGCATGAACCGTATTGAGGTGGCAGTAGCAATCGGTACTGACCCAGTGCTTACCTATGCCGCAACAGCACCATTGCCACGAGATATTGATGAAATGGTTTTTGCAGGTTTTTTACGCCATAAATCTGTTGAAATGGTAAAGTGCATTACCGTAGATGCAGAAGTTCCAGCAGGCAGTGAGATTGTCCTTGAGGGCTATGTTGATGTAGATGAAAAGCGTTGGGAAGGTCCTTTTGGTGACCATACAGGCTATTATTCATTGGCAGACTGGTATCCGGTTTTCCATATTACCTGTATTACTCACAGAAAGAATCCAATTTACCCAGCAACCATCGTAGGCAAGCCACCTATGGAGGACTGCTATATTGCCAAGGCAACAGAGCGTATCTTCCTGCCACTTCTTCAGCAGGCAATTCCAGAAATTGTGGACATCAATCTTCCTCTTGAGGGTGTATTCCATGATTGTGCGTTTGTTTCTATTAAGAAAACATACCCAATGCAGGCGAAGAAGGTTATGTCTGCTATCTGGGGCATGGGACAGATGATGTTCACCAAGCTGATTATCGTTGTAGATGAGCACGTTGACGTACAGAATGAAAAGGAAGTATGGTGGCGTGTTTATAACAATATTGATGCAAAGCGTGACTTTATGATGGTAGAAGGTCCTCTTGATGTATTAGACCATTCCTCACCGATGGCTAAGTGGGGAACTAAGGTAGGTATTGACGCTACTAAGACCTGGCCAGAGGAAGGTCAGACAAGAGAATGGCCTGATGAAATTGAAATGACCGAGGAAATTAAGCGTCGTGTTGATGCTAAGTGGAGGGAATTAGGTCTTTGAGCTTAAGAAGTAAAATAGATGCCCATTTGAATAATATTGCTTTTTATCAGACAATATTTTCCCTGCCCTTTGCCTATATGGCGGCATTTTTGGGAGCGAAGGGAAATCCTGATATTTGGGATATAGTGTGGATTACTGTAACCATAGTGACAGCAAGAAGTGCGGCTTTGGCATTAGATAATCTCATTGATTTGAAATATGATAAAAAGCAGTCCCGAATGGAAAAACGTCCAATGGTAGCAGGTGAAATAACTGTCGGTGAGGTCAAGGCACTGATTGCTGTTTGCCTGATATTGTTTGTGGTGGCGGTTTTGCAGCTTGATCCAATATGCATAAAGCTTCTGCCTGTGGCGGCATTGCCTTTTATAATTTATCCTTATATGAAAAGACTGACCTGCTTTTGTCATTATGTCTGCGGTATAGCAATAGCTATGGCACCAGCAGGAGGCTGGGTAGCGGTAACAGGCGGAGATTTCAGCCCACCTATGCTCTTGTTATGTCTGGCAGTGACACTGTGGATTGGCGGTTTTGATGTGGTCTATGGTGCACAGGATGAAAATTTTGATAAGGAGCAGGGACTGCACTCAATGGCAACTGCCCTAGGTGCAAAAAATGCTTTGGTGCTGGCGAAGGTTACTCACGTAATCTGCATAATCTGCTTCTTTATACTGGGACAAATGCTTGAATTGTCATGGCCGTATTTTATAGGTGTAGGTATAGCAAGTGGAACCTTGTGGTATCAGCACAGTCTTATCACGCCAACAGATTTCAGTGCATTTACCCGTCAGTATTATATGAGAAATGGTATTGTTTCTGTAGCAATCGCTGTTTGTACTATAGTATCAATTTATATGTAATTTTGAGCCCTTCATTTATTTGAGGGGCCTTTCTAATAGAAGGTGAAAGTTATGCTTAGTGTATATATAGGAAAGCATGAAGATGAAATTTACAATCCGCCTATTTATTTTAATAACACTTATGAAGAGGAATGGATTACAGACGAATTTAGTAAAAAAATGATATTGGATGTGGATAAATCAACTGTAATCAGTCCTCATATAATCGAAAGCCCAGTGATGGGGGCAATTACACCAAAGGATTTATCAGGTGGAGTGAAAACGCTGATGTTAATGGCTTTTTGTCAGGAGGAAAATGTAATATTTAATGGTACGGCTTGTGGTGATAATTGTGCCAAATGGATTTTGGAAATTGCTAAGAAGAAAGATTTAACAATTACACTTCATCACAGTATGCGCTTTGGTCCAGGACCATATGAGATACGAATTTTAAATAATGGTGAGATCGTACATAATTTTAAAGAATGGGTAGATACGGTATGGCAATTTTTAAGACCGTAATTGATGAATGATTAAAGGGATAAGCTATGAAAGGTTCATATACTGTTTTTATACAGAACAATAAACTGCGGTATGAGTTTACAATAAATCGCAATATAACCATTATCAGAGGTGATTCATCCACTGGTAAGACAACTATATTAAATATGTTGAATGAATATATCACAGCAGGGCGTTCCAGCGGTATACAAGTAAAATGTGATAAGGCTTGTCGCATTTTGGCAGGGATGTATTGGAAAAATGACTTATCAGTCATGAAGGAAAGTTTGGTATTTATAGATGAATGTAACGATTTTGTGTATACTGATGATTTTGCTAAAGCTGTGAAAGCTTCGGACTGTTATTTTATCATTATAACAAGAGAGGATTTACCTAATTTGCCTTACAGTGTGAATGAAGTGTATGGTCTTCGAGTTTCTAATAAGTATGCAGGGATAAAGCAGTGCTACAATGAAATGTTTAGGTTATATGGAAAATATGCATTAGCCACTGAGAATAATGCAGATGTAATAATAGTAGAGGATTCTAATTCAGGATATGATTTTTTCAAACAT
>CALZDE010000173.1 GCA_945637225.1 uncultured Selenomonadaceae bacterium | reverse complement strand
TACCAGCATAGGTGGTTTTCTTCCTGCATTTGACATAGGTAAAAATGCAAAGTCAGCAAATCCTTTTCCTGTTGGCAGTTTCCTTACAATATTGTAATACCCCTGAGCGGTGAAATATGCCATCGTAAGCACACAGCTTAAAGAATTTTCATCATTGTATTCAAATACGGAACTGTATGCATCATGGGCAAAATCAAGATACTTCACTACCTTGTCTGTATCCATTCTTATGGTTGCACTCAGCAGTCTGTCGCTGTCTGCTATTGACCTGCCTACCTTCCCCCAATTATCATCTGTTGCCATTGCTGATTCAAATGCTGTTGCTACCTCATAATTAGGCATATATGCTTCCTTGTATTCTGCATCATAACCAAGATAGCCAAGATGAATTAACGCTGTTATAACTTCATCCTTATTTCTAAGATTAAGTAAGTCATTCTGGAACGTCTTTACATCAACTTCTAATCGTCCACCTGCCAGCAAGGATAATATATCATCCCTCAGCCCGCCATAGTTAAGATTGATTAAATCATTGATAGTGCCATAGGAACTGGTATTTTTCCAATAGGAATCTATTTGCTTTCTCTGCATAGCGCGACACACTGAATTAGGGTTATACATATGTTTTCCATTAATAAGATAACCATTGTACCATCTAGTAACAGCATCAGAATCCATATCAAAGCGTTGACACAGTTCCTTTACTTCTTCCTCCGTAAAACCATAAAACTCTGTCAAATTGCCACTATTTACCATAGTATATTCCTGAAAATTGTTAAGCGCAGATTCATTTTTTATCTTTTTGATAGGAATAATGCCCGTAATATATCCCAAAGCAAGAAATTCCTTAGACTCTGCACTCTTAAATAATTTGTGTAAAAATTGCAGATACCCATGTACTACCTGTTCATCATCACCATATTCCCTTATCACTGCATCCCATTCGTCAATAGTGATAACAAAAGGGGTGTTAGTTTTTTTATAAATGCTGTAAATCAGCTCATTAATACTTTTATCATAATCTAGCTCGTCCTGAAAATCTTCCTTCATATCGCTGACAATACGCCTGATTGCATCTGACACTAACTTATTCTTGTCGTTATTGTCTATAATACTTGACATATCCAATCTTACAACATTATATTTATTAAGGTGTTCTGTCCAATTTTCCTGCTGGGCTATCTTATATTTTGACAAAATTTCCTCTGAGTTACAGCCCTTGCTATAATATGCTATGAGCAAATCTGCTGCCTGAGACTTGCCAAAACGCCTTGCATGGGTAACGCAAAAACAGTTATCATTTGTACATAGTTTTTTGTTTAATTCATTAAGCAACAATGTTTTATCTACGTATATTTCACTTCTCGCATCACTGCAAAAAGCAGCATTACCTGGATTAAAATAAAACCCTGACATAGTAATCACCTCAACATTCTAATCGGATTTTGTTCTTTCTTTTTATTATATACTAAAATATGCTCTTTAGTCAACAAAAAGCACCCCCACCGCCAAAGCAGCAGGAGTGCCTGTTATTAGTGAAATTTTGATTAATGAATGTTCTTGCCGGATACCTGAAGTCTTGCCATTGCACGCTTCAAGGATGCTTCAGCACGAGCCATATCTACGTCTGCTGCCTTGCTGCTGATACGCTTCTGGGCACGTTCGTAGGACTTCTGAGCACGAGCTGCGTCAATGTCAGCCTTTGTCTCAGCTGCTGATGCCAATACGGTAATCTTTTCTGGCTGTACCTCTACGAAACCGCCTGCTACTGCAATCAGTTCCTCGGTACCTTCCTTCTTGATACGCATTGCCTGTGGTACAAGTCCTGCTACCAATGGAGCATGCTTAGGCATAATACCTAAATCACCAGCGGTAGAACGGACAATCAGCATACTGATATCCTCAGAGTAAACCATCTTGTCAGGAGATACAACCTCTAGCTTAATAGTAGCCATAAATTAGCCCTCCTGCTTCATCTTCTCAGCCTTCTCGATAACCTCTTCAATGCTGCCTACCATGTAGAATGCAGCCTCAGGCAGGTCATCGTGCTTGCCCTCCAGGATTTCTTTGAAGCCACGGATGGTATCTCTCAGAGCAACATACTTACCTGGAGTACCGGTGAAGATTTCTGCTACAGCGAATGGCTGAGACAGGAAACGCTGAATCTTACGGGCACGAGCTACAGTCAGCTTATCTGCATCGGAAAGCTCTTCCATACCCAGAATTGCGATGATATCCTGCAGCTCACGATACTTCTGCAGAACTGCCTGTACGCCACGAGCTACTTCGTAATGCTCAGAACCAATTACGTTAGGGTCCAAGATACGGGAAGTAGAGTCCAGAGGATCCACAGCTGGGTAAATACCAAGCTCTGCAATCTGACGGGACAATACGGTGGTAGCATCCAGATGGGTAAAGGTACCAGCTGGTGCAGGGTCAGTTAAGTCATCGGCAGGTACGTATACAGCCTGTACAGAGGTGATAGAACCCTTGTTGGTGGAAGTAATACGCTCCTGCAGAGCACCGATATCGGTGGTCAGGGTTGGCTGATAACCTACTGCGGAAGGCATACGGCCTAACAGTGCGGATACCTCAGAACCAGCCTGAATGAAACGGAAAATGTTATCTACGAACAGCAGCACGTCCTGGCCCTGTACATCACGGAAATACTCCGCCATGGTCAGACCGGTCAATGCTACACGCATACGTGCTCCAGGTGGCTCGTTCATCTGGCCATAAACAAGAGCAGTCTTGTCAATAACGCCAGACTCGGTCATCTCGGACCACAGGTCATTACCCTCACGGGTACGCTCACCTACGCCAGCGAATACAGAGTAACCGCCGTGCTCGGTTGCGATGTTATGAATCAGCTCCATGATAAGTACGGTCTTGCCTACACCGGCACCACCAAAGAGACCAATCTTACCACCGCGGGAATATGGAGCGATAAGGTCAACGACCTTAATACCGGTCTCCAGAATCTGGGTGGAAGTCTCCTGCTCATCAAACTTAGGAGCTGGACGATGAATAGGCCAGAATTCCTTGTTGCCTACTGGCTTTGGATTGTGGTCTACGGTCTTACCTAATACGTTGAATACACGGCCAAGGGTAGCATCACCAACTGGAACCTTGATAGGTGAACCAGTATCTACTGCTTCCATGCCGCGGGTCAGGCCATCAGTAGAGCTCATAGCGATACAACGGGTTACGGAATCACCTAAGTGCTGCATAACCTCTACCACTAAGTCAATCTCTACATTGCCGGCTTTACCCTGGATTGTAATTGCGTTGAGAATCTCTGGCAGCTCGCCAGCAGGGAACTCAATATCTACGACAGGTCCGATTACCTGTACGACTTTACCTTTTGCCAAGTGGTAAACCCCCTTACTTCAGAGCCTCTGCACCGCCTACGATTTCTGTAATCTCGCGGGTTATGCCGGCCTGACGTACTTTATTATAATACAGATCCAATGTTGCAATCAGCTCCTGAGCGTTGTCAGTTGCGTTGCTCATGGCGTTCATGCGGGAACTCAGCTCACTGGCTGCTGCCTGTAAGAGAGCCGCATATATGGTTGTTACAAGATACTGTGGCAACAGATATCCGAGAACATCACCAGCACTTGGCTCGTAGATGTACTCAGCATGAGCTGCACCCTTTTCACCGGAAAGGTTATTAAATGGCAGCAGCTGAACTGTCTCTGGAATAAAGGAAATTGCGGAAACAAATCTGGTGTATACCATCAGGACTTCCTTAATTTCGCCACTTTCAAAACGCTTTACTATATCATTGGCAATAGCATTTGCATCCTCAAAACGTGGACGCTCACTAAAGCCAGTGAATTCACTTACCACATCGTAGTTGCGGTTGCCAAAGAATTCCTTGGACTTACGGCCTACAGCTACAATTTCGGTATTAGCCTTATTTTCTATATGAGCAACTGCTTCCTTGAAGGCATTGCTGGAATATGCACCAGCCAGGCCCTTATCTGAAGCAATTACCAGGATAAGACGCTTGCCCTCTGGATGCTGTTCCAGAAGTGGATGACTGAAATCACCTGCATTAGCGGCAATATCTGTCACTACCTGCTTCATCTTATCTGCATAAGGCTTGTTGGCAGTAGCTGCTTCCTTTGCTCTGCGGAGACGGGAGGTCGCTACCATGTTCATTGCGCTTGTGATCTGCTGTATACTTTTTACGCTCTTTATACGACGGCGTATGTCCTGTAAACTAGCCAAATAAAATCACCTCGCGTCCTTAAGCCATCTTGTAATTAATGGTTCCCTTGAACTCCTCGATAGCCTTCTTCATGGATGCCTCTAATGCATCATCAAGCTTCTTCTGCTCAATGATCTTAGCACCAACCTCAGGATGCTCTGCATGCATGAACTTCAGGAAGTCAGCATGGAAGGTTACAACCTTATCTACAGGAATATCGGTGAGGAAGCCCTTAACAGCAGTATAGATAACCAGTACCTGATCCTCTACGGAAAGAGGAGAATACTGAGCCTGCTTCAGGGTCTCAACCATACGGGCACCGCGGTCCAGCTGAGCCTTGGTAGCCTTATCGAGGTCAGAACCGAACTTAGCAAATGCTGCCAGCTCACGGTACTGAGCCAAATCAAGACGCATGGTACCAGCAACCTGCTTCATAGCCTTAATCTGAGCGGAACCACCTA
>CALZDE010000172.1 GCA_945637225.1 uncultured Selenomonadaceae bacterium | reverse complement strand
CTTGTAATGATAACAAATGCAACATGGAAAAAAAGTATAGCCATAGCATTAGGGACTGCTATGGCTGCTTTTGTAACAGCAGGATGTAATTCTGTAGCAAGTACCGTGGGATTGGAGAATCGTGGTCAAACTATTACAGCTGAAGCATGGAATATTATTGGCGATTCGTCAAGAGCTGGGACGGACGTCTGGTAGCTATGAGGCGTAATCAGATAGCATCTGCTCCTTATGGTGTGTGGTTTGCAGGAACAATCAGCAGTCAGCTTCAAGAACAGGCTGGTAAATGGAAGGTAATGCCGTTGCCTGCTTTTGAAAAGGGCGGTAACAGAGCGTCTAACTGTGGCGGTTCAGTCATGGCAGTTTACAAAGGCACTAAGCATAAGGAAGCGGCAATTGCATTTATAGATTATCTCCTGAACACCGAAGAAGGGGAATTAATGCAGATTAATAAGGGAATTTTCCCTGCGTATAAGCCAATTTATGAGGCAAAGGTTTTCAAGGAGACCGTACCATATTTTGGTGAACCAATTTATCCATTTTTCGCTGAAATCGGCAATCAGATACCAGTATTTCACAGGGGACCTATCATGCTTGATGCAGGCAAGGTATTTGGCGATTTAGTGCCAAAGGTTCTTGAGGGACAAAATACAGATAAAATTCTTGATGATGCCGCTAAGGATATTGCATCTCTTACTGGCTTAAAGGCAGGTGAGTGATATGGCAAAGAACTTATTTAATAAAATTACTGAAAATGTAACAGAAAATATTAAGGAAACCGGTAATATTATAAACAAGACTGCAAATATTGCCAATGTACTTGATGTGGATAAGCTGGATTTCAGAAATTCCATTCGTGGCAAGATTCTGCTTTTGGTACTGCCTATCATTGCGGTAGGTCTGCTGGTTTTTTCTGCGATGATTTATCATAATATGAATCAGGCAATGCAGAAGGAAATTCTTACACGTTCTATTGAAAAGACAGAAAATGTCAACAGTAATATTACTGAATGGCTGCAATCTATTTCTATGGAAACACAGCTGTCAGCTAATAATCCTTTAGTGAAGCAGAATATCGGAAATAATGAACTGCTGACCTCTATGAATGAGGAACGCTGGAAAATTGCTGGCAATACTTATGCACGTACCTATATGTCAATAGGATTTATCCGTCTGGCAGATAATGGACAGGTATTTTTGTGCAATAAGGATGGCAATAAGCTGGTAAATGCGGCTGATGAGAAATGGTATAAGGAAATCGTTGAAAGCAAGCAGGATAATGTTTTTACAGCTCCTGAAAAGGATAAGGATGGCAGACTGCTTATGACAATAGCTTCCTTGATAAAGGATAATGCAGGTAATAAGGTCGGCTATGCTATTACTAATATAAATCTCAATGCTGTCTGCTCCGAGGTACAGGGACTTCGTTTGGGAGATAACGGTTATAGTATTCTGGTGGACAATGATGGTACTTATCTGTACAATCCAGATTCAAGCAAAATTCTGAATGGCAATATCAAGGAAGAAAGTGACCGTTCATATCAGCTTATCAGCAATAAAATCCTTGCCAGCAATGCTGCCTTTACCCGTTTTGAGCTGGATAACGGTGATGAAATGCTCTGTATCAGCTGTCCTGTTATCGGCACAAGATGGTTTATGGCAACTATCGCATACGAATCAGAGCTTATGGAGCCTGTAAGCAACGCCCTTACTATCATGATGACGGTTTCTCTGGTCCTTTTAGCTATTATTTTTGCTGGTATAGTAGTAGCTGTAAATCATATAACTAAGCCTTTGGGAACAATGATGATGGTTATGAGACGTCTTTCAGAGGGAGATTTCTCTAAGCAGGAAAATAACATTAAATCCAATGATGAGCTGGGAAGACTGGCAATAGCATTGGATAATATGCGTGATGAAGTGGCGCAGGTTCTTAATAAGGTAAAATATTCAGCAGAAAATCTTAATTCGGCAGTAGAGCATATGTCTGTCACTACCAATCAGTCAGCACAGGTTTCAAATCAGATTGCCATGTCAATTACTGATGTAGCAGAAAGCAGTATGAAGGAATTAGATGCCGTAAACAGCACTAATGAGGAAATAGACAAGTTTAAATCTAATGTAGATAATATGTCTGATGTAGTACAGAATGCAGTAGAAAAAGGCAGGAAAACATCTGATGTAGCGGCAGACGGCGGTGTGAAGCTTAAGAAGGCTATTGAGCAGATTCAGCGTATCGAGGCAGCAACAGCACGTTCTACCAAGGTAGTAGATTCGTTAGGCGAGCAGTCTATGGAAATAGGCAAAATCGTCAAGACAATTTCTGAAATTGCAGAGCAGACCAACTTACTGGCTTTAAATGCGGCTATCGAAGCAGCAAGAGCAGGTGAGGCAGGACGAGGCTTTGCGGTAGTAGCGGATGAAGTGCGTAAATTAGCAATTTCCTCTCAGGAAGCGGCTATGGATATTTCCAACATCATTACAGAAATACAGTCAAATACCAAATTGGCTGTACAGGAAATTGAGTCAGGAAATAAGGAAGTAGTAGCAGGTACTAAGAGCATAGAATCCACAGAAGAAGCTTTTGGCAGTATCATTTCTATGGTGCAGGATGTTTCGGCACAGTTGGAAAATATAGCGAAGGTTGTTAGTGAGATGGCAAACAGTGGAAATGTCATCGCAAAAAATATAAGTACAGTAAGAGAATCATCTAAGAAAAATGCTGAAGAAGCAGAAAATGTATCCGCTGCTTCCGAAGAACAGTCGGCTGCTGTCAATGGGCTTTCAGCTGCAAGCAGTAAGCTGGCAGATTTAGCGGCAGAGCTTTCCAGCAATGTAGATAAGTTTAAACTTTAAAAAATAAAATATGCTTGGGGAATTGGGCTGGCATTTAGTCAGTCCTTTTTCTTTGTAATATTACCACTAAACAAAATCTGTATTTTCTTCGCTGAATATGTTATAATAAACTAAGTATACAAAAAATAGAACGAATTAGGAAATAAAATTAGGGAGAGTTTTTTATGGAAAATAAGAACAAGAAAAATAGAAGAAATACAAAAAATAGTAAAAATACCAGACCAAATAAAGGTGGTAGAAATTATAGAAAACCTGAAATAAAGGAAGAAAAATTACTTAATTTACCAGTAAAATTAGGACAAGTATATGAAATAAAAATTGAATCATTAGGCAGCAGTGCAGAAGGTGTAGGCAGAGTACAGGGATTTACTGTATTTGTGAATGGAGCCTTGCCTGATGAAGTAGTAAAGGTACAGATAACAGAATTAAAGAAAAGCTATGCTACGGGAAAATTGCTGGAGGTAATGGAGAAAAGCCCAGACAGAGCAGAACCAAAGTGCCCTATATATGCAGAATGTGGAGGCTGTCAGCTCCAGCACATGACTTATGAGGGGCAGTTAAAGGTAAAACAGCAGCAGGTAATTGATGCCATGACAAGAATTGGTCATCAGAAAAATTTACCGGTATTGCCAACTATGGGGGCGGAAAATCCATGGAATTACAGAAATAAGGTAGCGTTTCCAGTAGGCAAGGAAAAGGGAAAAATTCAGATAGGCTGTTTCTCACAAGGAACACATAAGATTATTGACGCTTCAAACTGCCTTATTCAGGACCAGTTAAACAATGATGCAATTAATGCTGTCAGAGAAGTAGTAGAAAAGCTGGGAATACCTGTATATGATGAGGACAAGCACAAGGGCGTAATCCGTCATGTGGTAGCAAGAACAGGCAAAGACAACAAGCTGATGGTAGTGCTGGTAACAGCGACAGAGGAACTGCGAAACGAAAAAGAAATCGTGAGAATGCTTCGCAATAAATTACCGAATATGGTAAGCCTTCAGCAGAATATACAGACCTACCGCAATAATGTAATTTTGGGCAGAGAAACAAAGCTCCTGTGGGGAAAACCAACCATCAAAGCACAGCTAGGAAGATTAAGCTTTAATATATCCGCAAGGTCATTCTTCCAGGTAAACACAAAGCAGGCAGAGGTGCTTTACGATAAGGCATTGGAATTTGCAAATCTTACAGGCAAGGAAACAGTAATAGATGCCTACTGCGGAACAGGAACAATAAGCTTATATTTAGCACAGAAAGCAAGAAAGGTATACGGTGTAGAAATCGTAAGCCCAGCAATTAAGGATGCAGAAAAGAACGCAAGAGAAAATAATGTAAAAAATGCAGAATTTATTGTAGGAGACTGCACAGCCGTAATGCCAAGACTGTATAAGCAGGGAATAAGACCAGATGTAGTAGTGGTAGACCCACCAAGAGCAGGCTGTACCGAGACAGTATTAAAGACATTTGCAGATATGAAGCCGGATAGAATAGTATATGTATCCTGTAACCCAGCAACATTGGCAAGAGATATTGAGATATTGGATGGGCTGGGGTATAAGGCAGAAAAAGTACAGCCTGTGGATATGTTTAGTGCGTCTAGCCATGTGGAGTCAGTAGCATTAATATCTAAAAAATAAAAGCAACAATATTTTACCAAATAGTCGGAAAACCTTTAGTAGCAGGCATTCCGGCTATTTTGCGTTATGGAAAAGAACGGTAAAAAATAGGCTTGAAAAACCCTAAAATGGGGGATTATTAAAATCGTATTCTAAGAAATAAGGGGTAAGGTTGAGTGAATGGTGGATAAGGATTAGTGAATAGATTGAATATTTTTTGAGGATACGGATTTAATATATCGGGGCG
>CALZDE010000171.1 GCA_945637225.1 uncultured Selenomonadaceae bacterium | reverse complement strand
CCCAAAACAGGATTTCCTAAATGTGCCATGTGGACACGTATCTGATGTGTTCTGCCTGTTTCTAGTTTCAATTCCACTAAGGATATTTTCTCGCCATTTACCTCTACAGTTTTCAGCAATTTATAATTGGTAATCGCCTTTTGTCCATCCACTGAAATTTTTCTGCGGTTTGGATTTCTTTTATCCTTGCCGATAGGTGCTTCTATTTTGCCCTCTTTTTCCTTTAGCTCACCTGCCACCAAAGCAATATACTGCCGATGAATTTTATTTTCTGCAAATGCTTCTGTTAGCTTTTTCTGCATTTCTGCACTTTTAGCAAAAAGTACAATTCCTGAGGTATCTCTGTCTAAACGGTGAAGGGGGCGAATGGTGATTATCTGCTTTTTTTCCTGAAAATAGCCTGCTAAATAATTAGCTAAAGTACCTCTTGTTGTCTGACCTGCTGGATGTACCAGTATTCCTGCCGGCTTATTCAAAGCAATTACATAATCATCCTCATAAAGTATTTCTACTTCTCCCTTTTCAGGAATAACTCCATAATCCTTATCCCGCTGAACTTTTACAGAAACCACATCATTTTCCTTTAAAATTCTTTTACTGAATGCTTTTTTGCCATTAATAAGTACGCCGCTGCTATGGAAAAGCTTCTGTCTATTTCTTGCGGAAATTTCCAATTTATTTTTTAAATATTCTTCTAAAGTTATCCCTGATAATTCTTTGTTTATAATATATTTATTCAAATTTTCACATCTCTTTCCTGCGAAAAAGGCCCCTATTAATAGCATAGGGACCTCATTTTTTATTTGATTTTTTCTTCCATTATTTCTATTGCCTTTACCAGCTGATTATCTATTCCGCCAGCTGCATTCAGCTCCACCTTTACATCAGGCTCGATACCTGTTCCGTCAATACTTCTTCCCGAAGGAGTATAGTATTTGGCAATTGTCATTTTAACTGCATCACCAGCTAATAAAGGTAAAACAATCTGTACAGAGCCTTTGCCAAAGGATTTATTTCCCACTAAGGTAGCCGCCCCTGTATCCTGCAATGCTCCTGCCAAAATCTCTGAAGCACTGGCACTATTTTCGTCAATCAGCACTACAATAGGGTACTTAGTTTCTTCCAGCTCAGATACATAGACCTCTTTATTTCCGCTTTTGTCTATGATAGAAACTACATCTCCCTTTGGCACTACCATATTGGCAATATCTACACAGCTAGTTACCAGACCGCCAGGATTTGACCTCAAATCTATAATGAGTCCCTTCATGCCTTCAGCTGCCAGCTTGTCATAATTTTCCTTAAATTCCTTTGCTGTATTTTCACTAAAGGAAGCAATACGGATATAGCCGACATTAGGGTGTTCAGGTATCATTTCGCCTGCCGCAGTCTTAAAGAGAATATTAGAACGGGTAATACTATAATCCTTATCCTCTGCACCCTCGCGATGAATGGTAAGAACTACCTCTGTACCTTCCTTGCCACGAATGTGAGCAGCGGTTTCTTCTGGCTGATAATCAGTAACAGACACGCCGTCTACCGCCATTATCTGGTCTCCTGCCAAAATACCTGCTGACTGTGCTGGTGATTCCTCCAAAACAGAGGATACCATGACCTTATCTTTCTCCTGAAAGCTCATGACGATACCTACACCGCCAAATGAGCCCTCGGTCTGAGATTTCAATTTTTCGTATTTCTCCACATCCATATACAATGAATGCGGGTCTCCCAATGAGCCTACCATGCCAGAGATAGCACCATTGATAATGGTATCTGTGTCTACGTCATTGACATATTTTCGCTCGACAAACTGCATGACGCCGATAAGACGTGCTACACCAGCTACCTGCTTCAAGTCGAAGCCAAAAATAGCCATAAATCCTGCCATAGCCAGACTGACAGTAACCATTGCTGTTAAGACTATGGTAATAAGATACTTCTTCCAGTTCAATATAAATTCACCCCTTCAGGCGTGTACTTTATCACAAATAATTATATGGGCTGACAGTCTCGCCATCCTGACGAACCTCGAAATGACAATGAGGGCCTGTGGAATTACCAGTAGAACCGCAATGAGCAATTACCTGTCCCTGACTTACGGACTGACCTTCACTGACAAGAAGCTCCTCGTTATGTCCATACAAGGTAGTAATACCGCCACCGTGGTCAATGATTACTGCATAGCCATAACCGCTTATCCAGCCGGAATGAATGACCGTTCCTGACGCCGCCGCATAAATAGGCTCACCGTAGTCACCACCAATATCAAGACCGCTATGGAAACGTGATGTACCGTAAATAGGATGGGTTCGCCAGCCATACTCTGAGGTAATAGGACCGGAAAGAGGCCATACCATACCGCCACTGCCACTTGGTGCAGGACCAGAATAATGTCCCGGAGCCATCTGACTCTGACGAATGAGATTAGCAATCTGCTGAGAAGCCGCCACTAATTCTGCATAGGCCTGCTCTGAAGTTGCCTTATCCGTCTTTGCCTTATTCAAAAGCTGTATCTTGCCAGCCTTTTTATCCTCCATGTCCATTTTCTTCTTAGCGGCATCCTCTACAAGACCATGAAGTGCTTCCTTATCCTTTTCCAATTCCGCTCTTGCAGTCTTAATGACATTCTGCTTTTCCCTTACCACCATAACCAGCTCATAGTCATGCTTGATAATTCGCTTCAGAATATCCATGCGGGTAATGAGGTCAGAAAAATCCTTCGCTCCAAAAAGCACATCTACATAGCTTATCTGTCCGTTAATGTAAATATCCCTGACACGCTTCTGCAAAAGCCTCCTCTTGCCCTTCAATTCTTCTTCTGTCTTTTCCAAAAGCTCCTGATTATCGTCAATCTTTGCCTGTGTATTATCCAGCTGACTCTTTACTGCAAGATATGCCTTCGTAGCCTCTCTAGCTTCCTCCTCAACAATTCTTACCTGTTCAGAAATACTGTCTACACGGGCCGCCGCTTCATTGGTTATTTCCTGCTGACGAGCCGCTCTTGCCTTTACATCCTCAAGCTGCTGTTCCAAATCATCATCTGCTAATGCTGTCCCTGTTATTGAAATCAGCATTACACCTGCCATGATACCACATGTGAGCTTTTTCATACTCACACCTCCAGGAAACGCTTCAAGGAAATGGTACTTCCCATCGCACCAATAAACATACCAGTAATGATAACACCTATACTTATATAAGTCATGAATGGGTCAGCAGGAATAAGTGGGAAAAATGCCAATGTATTATAAATTTTGCTTTCTACCTCAGCATAGCCTAACTGCAGGAAAATATCTGCTATAATGCCACCGCAGAGTCCCATCACCATACCTTCCAAAAGGAACGGCCAGCGGATAAACCAGTCGGTTGCACCTACATACTTCATAATGGCAATTTCCTTACGGCGGGCAAAAACTGTAAGGCGGATGGTATTGGAAATAATAAACAAAGTTGCACCTGCCAAAAGGAGCATAAGGCCAAAGCCAAAGATACGCAAAAGACGAGTTATATCAAAGAGATGCTCAATTACATCCTGTCCATACTTTGCTTCCTCTACAATATCGTACTTTTGAAGAGTTTCTGCGGCAGTCTGTACCATAGCAGGCTCTTTCAGCTCTACCACCAGAGACTCCGGCAGAGGATTTGTGTCTTCCAAAGCCTCCAAAATACTGGTCTGATCGCCTAAACGCTTCTTGAATGTCTCCATGGCAGTTTCCCTGTCTACATAGGTTACATTCTCCACGCCCTGCATATCCTTAATGATACCCTCTAAATCCTTTATATCTTCCCTGTTCACATCTTCCTTGATGTAAACATTTATCTGCACCTGAGATTCAAGATTTTCCGCTAATTTATTAAGGTTCAGTACCAGCATGGTAAACATTCCCAAGATGAAAAGGGATACCGCAACTGTACTGACAGAGGCCAAGGACATCCAGTTATTCCGCCTTAAAGAAATAAATACTTCCTTGACGAAATACTCTATATTACTAATTCTCATAACCGTACCGACCTCTCATTTCATCGCGGACAATATGACCATCCTCAATGGCAATAACTCTTTTTTTCATGACATTAACTATTTCCTTGTCATGAGTAGCCATGAGAATAGTTGTGCCTGCCGCATTAATTTTGAGAAAAATATCCATGATTTCCCATGATGTTTCCGGGTCAAGATTTCCCGTAGGCTCATCAGCAATTAAAATGGTAGGATTGTTTACGATAGCACGGGCAATTGCCACACGCTGCTGTTCACCACCGGAGAGCTGATTTGGAAAACACTTATACTTATCACGCAGACCTACAATTTCCAGTACGTTATTGACGTTACGCTGAATCAGACGGCGTGGAGCCTCAATAACCTGCATGGCAAAGGCTACATTCTCATAAACAGTCTTATCTGGCAAAAGGCGGTAATCCTGAAAGATAACTCCCAGACCACGGCGAAGATAAGGAACATCCTTCTTGCTCATGCGGATAACATCCCTGCCATTTACAGTCAAAACACCCTCATCAGGAACTACTTCACGAAGAAGAAGCTTGATAAAGGTAGATTTGCCAGCACCACTAGGACCTACTAAAAAAACAAATTCACCCTTTTTTACATCAAGGTTAATATTTTCAAGTGCAATGGTACCAGTGTCATCATATATTTTTTTTAAATTCTTCATATGTATCATAAACGTACACCTCATTTACAAC
Organism: uncultured Selenomonadaceae bacterium; assembly: GCA_945637225.1. GTDB lineage: Bacteria > Bacillota > Negativicutes > Selenomonadales > Selenomonadaceae > CAMCDL01. Next base: position 22 of record CALZDE010000171.1, on the reverse strand, counting down.
TAACGTAAAGATAATTATAACA
>CALZDE010000170.1 GCA_945637225.1 uncultured Selenomonadaceae bacterium | reverse complement strand
GGGTACCTTATTCTATAAACACGGTGGAGCATATCTCCATCGTCGTTGAAACACTATCATATGTAGAAAATGCTGATTGCATTTTCCTGAATAAATGTGTTATAAAAATAAAATATAAATATCTTATCATACATGAGAAAATCAAAATGCCACCTACCTTTAAAGATAAGTGGCAATTAATTAAATTTCAAAAATCAATTTTCAAATTACAGCTTATTAATACAGTTTTGCACCAGCTGGAATGCGGTCGGAAACCATCAAGAGATTCAGCTTCTCCTCATCCTCTTCCTTATGCACTGCACTTAACAGCATACCACAAGACTCAATTCCCATCATAGCACGAGGTGGCAGATTTACGATAGCTACCAAAGTCTTGCCGATAAGCTCCTCTGGCTCATAATAAGCATGAATACCGCTCAAAATAGTACGATCAGTGCCAGTACCATCATCAAGAGTAAACTGCAACAGCTTCTTAGACTTCTTAACAGCCTCACAAGCCTTTACCTTTACAGCACGGAAATCAGACTTGGAGAAGGTCTCGAAATCTACACAATCCTTGAACAATGGCTCAACCTGAACCTTGGAGAAATCAATCTTTTCCTCTACAGGAGCTTCAGCAGGCGCATTATTCTGCGCAATCTTAGTACCCTCACCGCCGATTGGCTTCATGGTTGGGAACAGCAGTACATCACGGATAGATGCACTATCAGTCAGGAACATAACCAGACGATCAACACCAATACCCAGACCGCCCGTTGGTGGCAGACCATATTCAAGAGCAGTAATGAAGTCATCATCCATCATATGAGCCTCATCATCACCTGCTTCACGCTGTTTCAGCTGATCGATGAAACGGCCCTTCTGGTCAATAGGGTCATTCAGCTCGGTAAAGCCATTTGCCAGCTCACGGCCATATACGAAGCACTCGAAACGGTCAGTGATAATTGGATTTTCTGGGTTGCGCTTTGCCAATGGGGAAATTTCAGTTGGATGGCCAGTGATAAAGGTTGGCTGAATCAGAGTTTCCTCTACCTTTTCCTCGAAAGCTGCGTTTAAGATACCACCGATACCAAAACGCTCCTCAACAGGAACACCAATCTCCTTTGCCATAGCACGAGCTTCCTCTACGGTCTGACAGCTGAGGAAATCCTTGCCAGTTGCTTCCTTAACAGCATCATTCATGCTGATACGCTTGAAATGGCTATAATCAATCTCAGTTCCCTGATAATTAACCTTAAGGCCACCGCAAACTGCCATAGCGGCATCACGGACAATACCCTCAGTAACATCCATCAGGTCATTGTAGTCTGCATAGGCCTGATAAATCTCAATAGAAGTAAACTCAGGATTATGACGTACATCCATACCCTCGTTACGGAAGATACGGCCCATTTCGTATACACGCTCCATACCGCCAACGATGAGACGCTTCAGGCTCAGCTCGGTAGCGATACGCAGATACATATCAATATTCAGTGTATTGTGATGAGTAATAAAAGGACGTGCTGCTGCACCACCAGCAATAGTGCCAAGTACAGGAGTCTCTACCTCTAAGAAACCACGAGTATCGAGATAGTTACGGATAGACTTAATGATATTGGTACGAGCAACAAAGGTATCCATAACCTCTGGGTTCATAATAAGGTCAACATAACGCTGACGATAACGGATTTCGGTATCGGTAAGACCATGGAACTTCTCTGGCAATGGACGCAGGGACTTAGACAGCATATCAAAGTCATCAACGCGAACAGTCAGCTCACCACGGCGGGTACGGAAAACCTTACCCTTAACACCAATAATATCACCAATATCTAAAAGCTTGAACTGAGAATACTTTTCCTCACCAAGTACATCAAGCTTGAAATAAATCTGGATTCTGCCACTTCTATCCATCAATACGGAGAAGCTTGCCTTGCCATGACCGCGGATAGCCATCAGACGGCCTGCAATGGTAACATCCTCTGTGCTTTCCTCTTCACCCTCAAGGCCATCGAACTGCTTACGGATATCCTCTACATGATGAGAAACCTCAAAACGGTGGCCAAAAGGAGCAACACCCTTTTCCTCAAAAGCTGCCAGCTTGTCACGGCGAACCTGTAACAGCTCATTCAAATCCTGCTCAACTGCAGGCTGTTCATTATTCTTTGCCAATTTAAAAATATCTCCTTTTAGGAAAATTTAGTTTTAGGACTGAACATCCACAATTTCGTATCTAATAACGTTACCAGCTACAATGATTTCTACTATCTCGCCAACCTTATGACCGATAATAGCTGCACCTACTGGAGACTCATTGGAGATACGGCCCTCATCTGGGTCAGCCTCAGTAGAACCTACAATGCTATAGGTATCCTGGAAATCATCATCAAGGTCCTTAATGGTAACAGTAGAACCTAAGGTAATAGTACCTGCAGCACCAGTCTTATCCGCACCAATGATACGGGCATTACGGAGCTTTTCCTCCAAGGTAGCAATATCGCCTTCCAAAAATGCCTGCTGGTTCTTTGCATCATCATACTCAGAGTTCTCGCTTAAGTCGCCCAGAGCAATAGCAGCCTTCAGACGGGCAGCCACTTCCATACGGGTGACACTTTTTTTATGATTAAGCTCTTCTTCAAGGCGTTTGTAGCCTTCTTCTGTTAAGTATACAACTTTATCTGCCATTTTATATACTTCCCTTCTGTCTTTATTCGCTCTTTGTTTGCATAATTTACTGCATACCTAATCATTATAACATAACCCATTAATAAAATGCAAGCAGCATTTCATTATCAAAATAAAAAAAGACTGCCGAACTAACGACAGCCTTGAATTTGTTACATTATCTCATAGAAAACATGGAAGAAACATCAGTGCAAGCATCACCAATATTTACTCCAGCTGGAACATATAATACCATATTACTGCTGATACGACGAGCATCCCCACCCAACACATAACATGCACCATTCATAAAATCACAAATACGGCGCTGCATATCCATATCAACATTATCATAATTTACAACAGTGGCCTTTAAACTGCGAATATCATCAGCGATAGCTCTTACATCATCAAAAGCCTTTGGTGCATAAACATTAATGTCTAACTCCTGAGACTTATGCTGTGGAATTGTTTCAACCTTCTGCTCTCTCTTAACACGTGGACGTACCACATAAGGATTAGCAGTATTCTTCTGCAAACGCTCCATAGCTACCTTAGCTGAATTGGTTTCAGTAGCGGTACTTGTATAAGATGCAGTACCTGTTGTACCATTAGCACGTACTTCCTCTACAACAACGTCTGCTTTCTGCTTTCTAGTTCTGTGAGTAACCTGCTGAGCTTCCTCTACTTCATCCTCAACTTCATCAACATAAACCAGTTCGCCACCATCATCACGCATAAAGAAATCTTTAAATTTTTCCCACGCACTCATAAATCCTTCGCCTCCACGATTTATCATAATGCCACTGCAATTTAATACACATCAACTACGGAGATTATACAACAATTTATTGAACTTGTCAATATAAAAAATTGACACTTCAGGCTTTTTTGATAAATTTAGAAAATTCTACCCCTTTTCTTAAAACTTTTGTCCCAATGTAATAAAAATGACGGTCCTATGTCCTAGAACCGCCATTTTCTATGTAAACCGATACTTTTCTTTTACTTGCTATCTTTACGAGCATTCTTGCTTGCACGGCCACGAATGGTCTTGTCAAGAATGGTCTTTCTCAGACGAATGTTCTGTGGAGTTACCTCAACCATTTCATCCTCGTTGATATACTCTAATGCCTGCTCCAAGCTCAGAATACGAGGTGGTACGAGACGGATTGCTTCATCAGAAGATGAAGTACGCATGTTGGATACGTGCTTTGCCTTACATGGATTGATATCCATATCCATCTCACGGGTATTTTCACCAACAATCATGCCCTCATATACAGGCTCGCCAGGGCCGATGAACATAACACCGCGGTCCTGCAGAGAGAAGATACCATAACCAGTAGTCTCACCCTGCTCGAAAGCAACCAGAGAACCACGAACACGGCCTGGGATATCGCCCTTGTAAGGAACATAGCCCTTGAATACATGATTCATGATACCATTACCCTTGGTATTGGTAAGAAGCTCACTACGGAAACCAATAAGACCACGAGCAGGAATTACAAACTCCATACGCATGTAACCGGAAACCTCGGTCATGTTGATAAGCTCTGCCTTACGAGTACCCAGAGACTCCATAACAGTACCCATGAATTCCTGTGGAACTTCAATAGTCAGAGACTCCAGTGGCTCACACTTCTGACCGTTAATAGTCTTATAAACTACCTCTGGCTTACCAACCTGAAGCTCATAGCCCTCACGGCGCATGGTCTCAATCAGAATGGACAGATGCAGCTCACCACGGCCAGATACCTTGTACATATCTGCGGAATCAGTTTCCTCAACACGCAGAGCAACATTAGTCTCAACTTCCTTATACAGACGGTCACGTACATGACGGGAAGTAACGAACTGACCCTCACGGCCTGCAAATGGGCTGGTGTTTACACCGAAGGTCATGGAAAGGGTAGGCTCATCTATATTAATAGTAGGAAGTGCCTCTGGATTTTCTGCATCAGCAACAGTATAGCCAATGCTTACACCGGTAAGGCCAGTTACGCATACAATTTCACCAGCAGCAGCTTCATCAGCCTCTACACGTGATAAACCCTGATAAGTGTATACCTTGCCAACCTTAGCGCGGGTCTCCTGATCGCCATTAATGAGAACTACGTTCTGGCCAGGCTTA
>CALZDE010000169.1 GCA_945637225.1 uncultured Selenomonadaceae bacterium | reverse complement strand
GAATAAGGAATGAAACTTAAAAGCAATAGCTTTTTATAAGTTTTCAGTAACGGTGATTATGTGGCATATAGCAATAATGTAAATCTGTTTTCCAACGCACCAATTAATAAGGTGAATGTGGTAAATATCAGCCAGAGAGCAGCAGCAAAACGCGGTGAGTATGTCAGCCGTCAGACTACTAAAACCAATGATTTTGGCAGTCAGCTGGACAAAGCTTCAGCGAAGATGGATGATAGCACCAAGTACACAAAGGACACTGTGGAGTCCAAGACTCAGCAAACCGCAAAAACAGAATCCAATGTACAGAAAAGCGATGTTAAGTCTGATAATGTACAGAAAGAGGATGTACAGGCAGTTAAAGCAGAGACAGACAGCACTGTGAAAGACGGGGCTGTTTCTACTGAGGAAACTGTAGCAGAGGTTACTGATAAGGATGTTGTATCTGATGAAAGTAACATGGTTGATGAAAATGGTGTTCTTACAGCATTCATTTTCCCTTATGTAGACCAGAATGGCAATTTGGATTATATTTTTGGACCAATACATGAGGTTGAAATGAAGGCTGCGGCTATTGTCAAAGAGGCAATGCAGGCCGCTGGAATGGCTCTGCCGGCTGATAGTAAGAATGGCACGGTTTTGACCAAGGAAATGATGGAGTTTATGCAGGCTCGTGTAGACGAAGCTATGGCAGAACTTCAGGGAACTCAGCTTCAGACTAATCAGGCTTTGAAAATGATTAATCTGGCAAAGGAAAATGGCAGACTGTTTGTTCCAGAGGGATTTACTCCAGTGGAAGAGACAACCGTTCAGCAGCCTATGGCTATGGAGGCTCTTTTAGGAAATACTACTGCTAATGAAGCTAAGGGCATGGATAATATGCTTAATATGCTTTCCGGTGGTACTAATTTTGTAAGAGCAACTGTTCAGACTGAGGCAAAAGCAGGTAATACTGTACAGGCAGAAAATAATACTGCACTGACAAATCTTTTAGGTACTGAGACAGAGATAACAGTTGAAACTCAGCCACAGAGTCAGTTTGGTCAGCAGTTTAATCAGAATCAGCAGTTTAGTGCTAATCAGCAATTTAATCAGCCACAGCAGACACCGGTGGTTAATGCTGCTGGTGAGGTTCAGCCAATGCAGATGCCAGGACAGGCAGCTTTTGATGTAGCACCTGTGACCGATAGTTCTCATAATGCAGATACCAGTTCCGTTGCCGGAGCAAATTTCCAGCAGTTTAATATGGTAAATGAGGCAGAGAATACTCAGCAAGTACAGCAGCCACAGCAGGCTAACACTGATTATAACATTCCAAAGCAGATTGTAGAGCAGGCAAGGCTCATTAAGGCCGGGGAAAATACCGAGATGGTAATGAAGCTAAACCCTGAGCACTTAGGTCAGCTTTCCTTAAAGGTTTCTATCAATGGCAATGGCGGTGTAACAGCTACCTTCCATTCAGATAGTGCTACCGTAAGAGGTATCATTGAGACCAGCATGATTCAGCTGAAGAATGAATTGGCAGAACAGGGCTTAAAGGTCGATAGGATTGAGGTTTCCGCTCAGCTTCCAAATGAGCAGATGCCACAGGATATGGGCCAGGGCTATTATGCACAGCAGCAGGGCAGTGGTCAGCAGAAGCGTACCGGCAATGCTTCCGATTTAGCAAACTATGAGGAAGCTGGCGAGGTAAGTGTGGCAGATGGCGTACCTGTAAATGCTTCAACAGAGCCGATCCGCGACCAGCAGGGCAATGTGATTTCTGATGGCGTAGATTATAAGGTTTAATTAAATTAAGAAAGGAGATATGAAAATGGCAAGTATTCCAGGCACAGCGACAGACTTTAATACAATTACTGTAAACGGTCATACCTATACTATTCAGGAATATCAGGCAATGCAGTATCAGCAGAATAACGGTGTTAAGGATAACAGCAGTCTTGATAAGGATGCATTTCTTTCCCTTCTGGTAACTCAGCTTGAATACCAGGATCCATTGTCCCCACAGGACAATTCCGAATATGTAGCTCAGCTGGCTCAATTCTCATCACTTGAGCAGATGACTAATATGGTAGATAAGCTTTCTGATGTTTACACCTTAGTAGAAAATATTGATACTTCCGTACTGGTAGGACAGCTCAGCGGTATGATTGGCAAGGATGTACAGTGGAAGACCAGTGATGGTACTTTTGAGGGTACTGTTACAGGAGTAAGCATTTCTGATGGTGCACCTTCTATCGTAGCAAAGATTACTGGTGCAGACGGCAGTGTGTCCACATACAAGGTAGCAGTCAGCGACCTTACACGAGTAGGAACTACGGATTAATACAGGAGGCATAGAAATGGCTGATACACGAATTCTTTTCCAGCCCATTATGCCTTTAGAAAATCACCTTAATGCCAATAATAGGAATAATGGCAATACAGTTACTACAGGAGCATCTTTTGCTGATATTTTAGCAGGTGCAACTCAGAAGGTAAGTTTTTCCAATCATGCACTTCAGCGTATGGAATCCCGTAATCTTAATCTGACAGATCAGGATTTGCAGAAGCTTGATGATACTGTAGCTAAGATGGCTCAGAAGGGTGCAAAAGAAAGTCTTATCTATATGAATGACATGGCTCTCGTAGTAAGCGTACCAAACCGTAAGGTGATTACAGCCATGGATGGAAACAGTGCAAGAGAAAACATTTTTACGAATATTGACAGTGCGGCTATTATTTAATACTTGGACCTTTTCAGGAAAGTATGGGGGCTTGACCGACTGATAGCTCCCCAAGCCGCTTTCATTAATGAAAGGAAGAATAAATTATGTTACGTTCTCTTTTTTCCGGCGTATCCGGCCTGAAGAATCATCAGACCCGTATGGACGTAATCGGCAATAACATTTCTAATGTAAATACCACAGGCTTTAAGTCCAGCCGAGTAACCTTCTCTGATACCCTGTCTCAGACCTTGACTGGTGCAGCAGCAGCTTCAGAGGGCAAAGGTGGTACCAACCCAAAGCAGATCGGTCTTGGCTCTCAGGTAAGTTCCGTTGATATGCTTTTTACTGATGGTTCTGTACAGTCTACTGGTAAGAATACAGATTTGTGTCTGTCAGGCTCTGGTTTATTTGTAGTAAAGAACTCTAATGGTACTTTTTATACAAGAAATGGTGCTTTCAGCTTTGATGAACAGGGTAATTATGTAACTAGCGATGGTTCTTATGTACAGGGATGGACTGCTCTGGATGGTACTTTAGATACTAATGGTACTCCAGGCAATATTACTATACCAGCAGGCAAGTCAATGGAAGCTAAGGCTACAACTACTGTAACGTATGTGAATAATTTAAATTCTGCAGCATTAACTATTCAGTCTATTACATACAATAATGCTGGTACTGCTACAACCGTTAATACTCCTGGTTCATCACTGGCTGTACCGAGTACAAATACTCCACCTACCTATACATCTGCTACGTTAAAAATGTCAGATGGTTCTACTCAGGTAGTTACTGATGGTTACTATACTGTAGGAAACAGTATGCCTATTTCAACTACGTTTACTATTTATGACAGCTTAGGTAATGCTCATGCTGTTCCTGTTTTACTTGAGAAAAAGAATGGTGCTGTAAATACTTGGAAATTAAGTTTGGCAGGGTCTAATGGTAACAACACTATCACTATCGATGAAAAAGATGGTTCATCTACTAAATATACATTAACTGCTTCTGCATTAACATTTAAGCCTTCTGGTGAATTTGATACTGGTACTGCGTCTATAGCAGTAGCATTTCCTGCGAATACTACCACTGGTATAACAAATGGTGCAGCTCCTGCTACCTTAGATTTGGATCTTTCTGCATTGACTCAGTATTCAGGCAGTTCCACAATTAATGCAGGTGCAGATGGTAATGCAGCAGGTACCCTTTCCAAGGTATCTGTAGACAGTTCCGGTATTATTACTGGTACTTATACCAATGGTGTAATTCAGTATGAGGCGCAGGTGGCAGTGGCACAGTTTAATAACTCTGCTGGTCTTACTAAGGTTGGTGGCAGCTATTATCAGGAATCCAACAACTCTGGTGTTCCAAATGTTAAGACTGCGGCTAAGTTAGGTGTTACAATTACACCTTCTGCTTTGGAAATGTCCAATGTAGATATCGCTGATCAGTTCTCTGATATGATTATCACTCAGCGTGGTTTCCAGTCCAATTCCAAGATCATTACCGTGTCTGATGAAATCTTAGAGACCCTCATTAACATGAAGCGTTAATTTAATGGTTAGTTTTTAGTTATTCAGCAGTTAATTATGTAACGATTACTGCAACAATAGCGAGGAAATTTTATGATTAAGCTGACAAAATTCAATTCTGAGCATAATAAGCGTGGCGAGTTTATTCTCAATGCCGAGCATATCGAGCAGATTGAGCAGACTCCTGATACCGTAGTTACTCTTACCAATGGCAAGAAGCTGATTGTGGAGGAACCTATGGATGAGATAGTTCGTCGTGTTATGGTATATCGTCGGGCTTTGAATAAGTTTTGACTTTGGGAGATATTAGGGGCTCTCGTTATAGAGAGTCCCTTTTCCCATGTTTTATTGAAAAGTTCATAGGAAAAAAGTATCATTTTTCTAAAAAAGAATGATTTTTTGCTTTTATGTAGAATATAATAAGTGACATATGATTGATTTCGTGGTATGATAATAGGGTGAAGTAATTTGTATCATAGAGTTTACTTTATTATTACGATGAATAAACTATGTCGCTTCATAAATATAAAAGTGATGCCTTATAGT
>CALZDE010000168.1 GCA_945637225.1 uncultured Selenomonadaceae bacterium | reverse complement strand
AAGCAGAAAAGTATATAAGAGGTATGTAAAAAATAAAAGCTCCCACAAAGGGGAGCTTTTTGTTATTCAGTATATTAGTATCTCTTAATATTGTGAGACCTTTCGTAATCGCTGACAGCGTCCTTAAAGGCTATCATAGCAGCATCCTTCATCAACCTCTCTACCTTTTCATAAGGCAACCCACCTTTAGCACAAATCATAGCATAAGCAAAGGGCTTCAACATTTTGACAACCATCTCAAAGCTGGTTCTTTCCCAGTCAATTTTAATAATAGGTTTCCCAGCTGCTTCATCTCTCATAGCGGTGATATATTCCTTTACAGCTAGTCTTTCACCATCAGTAAGCTTAAAGGATGTTGGTTTGGCTCCATCGGGTAAGCTTTTTTTCCTGCCAGAACCTTCACGCAGACCACCACGAGTGTCAATTTTTTCCATAACTTTTTCATTCATCATTTTGCATTACCTCCTATAGCACGGAACTACATAATCCGTTTTATTGATTATATAATACCATACTGGCAACGAACTGTCAACTACTTTTTCTATAATATCGAAAAAGTAGTTTAGAGAAGAGAGATTAGCACCACCTTAAAAAATAACAAACTCAAAATGCAGCAGCTACACACAGATATTTTTTGCAGGGTTCTTTCATAAACAACTCCCGCATGTAATAAATAAATCGTTGGTAAAAGTCCAATATTATTGTGCGGTTAACCTTCATGTAGTTTAATCCAGCATTATCATTAGCAAGAGTAGATACAACTTTGTAAAAAAACAAATCGAAGTGTTCCTCACAATAATTTACCATGTCATCATCCAAACCTTCGCCCAGCGAGGGATTATCAATTTCATTTTGAAGTAGTTGGACAAGATGATCCAATCGGTCCAAGATATTCCAAACCTCTCGCTTTGGGTAGTAGGTTATATACTGACAAGCACACTTACGATCAGCCAGAATTGTAAAGTATTCCCTTTCAAGAAATAGCATTGAGGCGTCTCTATCAATACATATGAAGTTGGTATTAGTCGAGGGCCGTAGTTCGTGCTGGTATTTGCACGCTGAAACGGGGAAAAAATATACGCTATAAATACCGTATTCATTAAGGCCTATGTGTATTCTATCATCTTTAATTTCAGAATAACTGATTGTTTTGCTCACGTTTACCATCATCCTTCCTAAAGTATAGAAGCTAATATTGTACAAATCATATACACAATAAAGTTGTGTAGTAATCATACACAATACACATACACAATGATGATGTGTATTGAATTCCATACTCGATAAACTACACTTTAACGAGTATGGAAAAAGCGGACAAAAAGAAGGCAAAAAACACTCTAAAAAGTCTAAAATAAAAATCGAGCATGCACGAAAAATACATGGTAAATTCCGTGCATTTTTGATATAATGTTGCCATGGAGGTATTTTGCCATGGACAGTAATTTCAATAAGACATTCGGCTACATCAGGGTAAGCAGCAAGGACCAGAACTTGGCTCGCCAGATTGATAGCCTGAGGCAGTATGTTGCTAATGAACGAGATATTTTCGCCGACAAGTTATCTGGCAAGGATTTTAATAGGCCAGCGTATCAGGCATTAAAGAACGTAGTGAGACCGGGCGACACCATTTATATTCACGAGATGGAGCGCCTAGGCAGAAATAAAGAGGAAATTAAAAATGAGCTGGAATACTTCAAGAACAAAGGAGTATTCGTCCGCATCCTAAACCTGCCAACAACTTTGATTGATTATACCCAATTTGATAGCAAGATGCAGCAGACGCTCATGGAGATGGTTAATAATATCCTCATTGAGGTGCTAGCCACCATGGCCGAGACCGAGAGAGAGAATATCCGCAAGCGCCAGCGTGAAGGTATTGACGCTGCGGTGAAGCGTGGAGTTAAATTTGGAAGACCAGAAAAGCAGCTACCAGACTGCTGGCCAGAAGACCGTGCTAAGTGGGAAGCAGGTGAGGTAACAGCCGTATCGCTGATGAAGAAGTATGGTATGGCCTCGTCAACGTTTTACACTAAGGTCAATGCTGATAAAGCAATAAAAGAAGAAAAAATTAGCGGCCAGAATTGAGATAGACAGATTTTGACACTTCAAAATGATATAATTTTTAACTAGGTGGAAGAGGTTTTATTACCAGAAGGAGGGTTTTTGCATGATTACAGGCGTGATTAAGAATAAAATTGACAAAATTTGGACTGATATTTGGGCTGGTGGCCTCACCATGCCGTTCAAGGTTATTGAGCAAATTACCTACTTAATGTTCATCCGCTCGCTGGACCAAAAGGAAATAAAGAACGAAAAGAAAGCAGCAGCGTTTAAAATGCGTGGCATTAAGGGTAAAGTTGAAATGATTTTCCCTGAAAGCGAATCAGGTCAGAGCATGCGTTGGAGCAAATTGAAGGACGCAGACCCTGAGGTTATTTTTAAAACTCTAAGGGTGAAGGTGTTTCCTGCCATTAAGGAGATGAAGTATGGCAGAATACCTGATGTGGATGAAACTGGTGAAGTTATTCCTATTCCTGATGACCCAACTAAGGATAATGGTATGCAAAGCGCCTTTACTAAGTTTATGAAGGACGCTTTGTTTGAGTTGCCGACAGCAGAAGTAGTAACGAAGGTTATCACTGGTCTGGAGGATTTATACCAGCACGATATTCAAGAATTGGATATGCAAGGTGACCTTTATGAGTACATGCTAGGCAAGGCAGCTTCATCTGGTACTAATGGCCAATTCCGCACGCCGAAGCATATTCGTGACATGATGGTAGCTTTAATTGATCCTAACCCTGACGATATTATTTGCGACCCTGCTTGCGGTACTGCAGGCTTTTTAATCTCGGCTGCAGAGCACATTAGAGCTAAATATGGGGATAAGATGACTGATGAACAGTGGAGTAACTTTAATAGCACCATGTTCAGCGGTTTTGATACCGATATGACCATGCTACGCATCAGCGCTATGAACCTAATGCTGCACAGTATCACGCATCCAACTATTGACTACAAAAATAGCGTATCCGAGAAGAACGATATTGATAGCGAGTATACCGTGTGCTTGGCAAACCCACCGTTTAAGGGTACTGTTGATGCGGAGACAATCAGCACAAGCCTTAAGGCTGTTACCAATACTAAGAAAACAGAGCTGCTTTTCTTAGCTTTGTTCCTGCGTATGCTAAAAAAAGGTGGCCGTTGTGCTTGCATTGTTCCTGATGGTGTATTGTTTGGTAGTTCCAAAGCCCACCAGGCTATGCGTAAGGAATTAATTGAAAACCACACTTTGCAAGCAGTCATCTCCATGCCATCAGGCGTATTTAAGCCCTATGCAGGTGTTTCTACAGCGGTTTTAGTATTCATCAAGACTAGCATGGGTGGCACAGATAATGTATGGTTCTATGATATGCAAGCAGATGGATTCAGCTTAGATGACAGGCGTAGCGAGGTCAAGGAGAACGATATTCCTGATATTATAGCTCGCTTCCATAATTTGGAGTGTGAAAATGAGCGTGCTCGCACGGAAAAGAGCTTCTTTGTACCGAAGCAGGAGATTGTGGACAATGGATATGATTTGTCCATTAACAAATATAAGAAGGTTGAATATGTAGCCGAAGAGTATCCGCCAACTAGTGAGATTTTGGCTAATGTAAATAAAAGATTTGAACTCATGAAAAGCGAACTAAAACAATTAGAGGAGCTGCTTTGATATGAAAGAGTTTGATGATATTTTCATTGATGACACAAGAGAAGGAACTAAAATTCCTAAAGAGAATTATCTAGATGATGGATTATATCCTATAATAGATCAGGGCAAGGAATTGATTGCAGGCTACTCTAATGATGCAGAGGGTATATATAATGATATACCAGCTATCTTATTTGGAGATCATACCCGTATAGTTAAGTACTATGATAGACCATTTTTCTTAGGAGCAGATGGAGTCAAGATATTAAAAATTAAAGATACAAGCAAATATTTTCCGAAATATTATTACTACGCTTTATCAGAAGCTAGAATACCAGATACTGGTTACAATAGACATTTTAAGTGGCTAAAAGCACTATATTTTAAGAATCCTACGATAGCTGAGCAAAGAAATATTGCGGATATATTTGACAAAATAATCTCACTGGTTCAGTTGCATTATTTGCAAATAGCTGATTTAGACATGTTAGTCAAATCACGGTTTATCGAGTTGTTTGGGGATCCTGTAAGTAACACAAAAAGTATACCAGTAACTGAAATTGCAAAAAAGTTTTTTGTAACAAAACTAGCAGGATTTGAATATACAAAATATATAAAATACCAGGATTCTGGTGATGTCATTATGGTTAGAGGATTAAATGTTAAAGATAAAAAGCTAAAATTAGATGATGTTTATTATATTGATAGTGAAGTGTCTGATAAGTTACCACGATCTCAATTAAAAGAAAATGATATTGTAATGACCTATGTTGGTGTTAATATAGGAGATGTAGCACTAGTAGACGCGAAGAATAAATATCATCTAGCTCCTAATGTTGCCAAGATATCCCCTTATGATATAAATGAGACTAATCCTGTTTTTTTTGTATATTTGCTCGCTTTTAACAAAGAAAATTTCGCGGGTAATGCAACAAATACAGCAAAGCAAGCCCTTAATATGGAGAAAATCAGAAAACTGCAAATAATATTACCTAAAATTGAACTCCAAAACCAATTCGCTGACTTCGTCGCACAAGTCGACAAATCGGAATTTGGCAAAGGAGTGTGATTGTATGAAAAAGAAATTCTTTG